>JAFPDA010000017.1 GCA_017425575.1 Lachnospiraceae bacterium
CCAACGAAAATATAATTCTTAAAATTGATTAGCGTGTCAAAAGTCTGAGTAATACAAAATATCCTTTCAAGCAAAAGCATGTCCTTGAAAGGATATTTTTTACTATGTAATATAATTATAATGCAAGCACTCAGTTTTGAGATGTATCACATAAACCATAATCACGACTGAACTATCACTTTTTTACTTTCCACACAAATCTTTAACCACTTCACCTGCTATGATAAGTCCTGCAACGGACGGAACAAAAGCTGTACTTCCAGGTATCGCTCTTCTTCCTGCCATCTTATCCAGTTCTTCCGGTGGACATACATAATTATTTCCCGGCTGAATTGGCTGTTCTTCGGAATACACAACTTTCAGCTTTTTTACGCCTCTTTTCTTAAGCTCACGTCTCATTACCTTTGCAAGCGGACAAACCTTAGTCTTATATATATCAGAAACCCTGAACATACTTGCATAAAGCTTATTTCCGGCTCCCATGCTGCTTATGACATCTACGCCCGCTTCTTTTGCTTTCATTATAATAGATATTTTCGCTGTGATAGTATCTACAGCATCAACAACATAATCATACTGTGTGAAATCAAATTCATCAGCATTCTCAGGCAGAAAGAAACAGTTGTGAATCTTCACATCTGCCTCCGGATTGATATCAAGAATCCGCTCTTTCATCACTTCCGTTTTATATCTGCCAATGGTCTTTCTCGTAGCTATTATCTGTCTGTTTAAATTTGTAAGGCTCACCGTATCGTTGTCTATAAGGTCAAAAGCTCCAACACCACTTCTTACAAGTGCCTCACATACATAGCCGCCGACACCGCCCACACCAAAAACTGCAATCCTGGCATCTGCTAATTTATCCATTGCCTCTCTGCCAAGCAAAAGTTCTGTTCTGGAAAATTGTTCTAACATAGTCCACCTCTATCTGATTTCCCTATAAACTCTAATATACACATTTGCGAAATTACTAAAAGCCAAATCCAAAATCAATTTTCACATTCATCAATAAACTTTAATATATCGTCAGGAGTTACTGCAAAATTTTCTCCTCCATGCTCTGCGAGAAAATCATGTTCTCTGAACCCCCACTCCACACAAATCTTATCAATTCCGGAATTTACGGCTGTCTGGATATCAACTTCAGAATCTCCAATATATATCGTCTCTTCCTTTGAGACACCAAATTTATTTATAACTTCTTCCACACTGTCCGGATAAGGCTTTCTTCTGATGCCTTCATGCTCTCCTATCGCCATATCAAACATATCCGGGAAATAATCCCTGCACAAATCCTGTACTGCAAAATGTGCTTTATTTGATACCACAGCAGTAATAAATCCCTTTTCTCTCAAATACTTTATTACCTCTGTGATTCCATCATATGGTTTTGTCTTAACTGCACAGTGTTCCTTGTAATATGGCACAAAATCCTCAAAAACTTTCTCAACCACAGCTTCATCAGTTCCTTCTGGTACAGCTCTCTCTATCAGCTTATGTATACCATTTCCAACAAAACTACGCACTTCATCTATTGATCTCTCCTTAAAACCATTAACAGACAGTGCATAATTTGTACTGTCCGTTAAATCTTCAAGTGTGTCGAGAATAGTTCCATCCATATCAAAAATAATCAATCGATATTTCATCTTAATCTCTCCAAATTTTAATTTACTGTACTGCCGATGATGTTACCGCTGAACCTGTAGCCGGTAAATCAGGCTCTATATCAATATCAGGAGTTGTCTGCTTTTCTCTGACTACTATAATAGTAGTAGCTTTTGCAACAAGGCTTTCCCTGCATGCTGTATATGTAACTTTGTATGTATTTTTATTTATCTTTGTAATCTTTACATTAACATACTTATCTGCAAGCTTCTTACCATTCTGTGTTATCTTTGCATTCTGGAGTGCAAAACTCTTCTTTACTTTATTTATACTATCCACATAAATCTTAGAAGCAACTTTAATATTTGGTTTCTTATATTTTGCTTTAACATAAATCTTTGCAATTTTGGAAACAAACTTGCCAGCCTCATCTGTAAGATAATATTTCACCTTGTATATACCTGTCTTTTTGGTATTGATACGTTTTACAACATTTCCCCTATATTTAATCTCAGTCTTTATAAGTTTTGTTGCATCATTACCTAAAGTATTTGTTGCAGTAACACCCTTAAGTATATTGATATTATTGCCAAACTTAACTTCCCTATTCTTTACACCGGATATTTGGGGTTTATGTTTATTCCATGGATTTCCACTGCTCCATATATCAGTAGGATCCCATGTGGCATAACCTGATAATTTAACAGCCTTAGGTTTTCCAAGTGGTCCCGGGTCTGATGAATTATAAATAACTATCTTTGAACCTGATGGCACATTATCATATATCCATTTTGCATCTGCAACCGTAAGTCTTACACATCCATGCGATGCTGTTGTACCTAACTTATTGTACGCACTAACAGATATTGTTGATGGGTCCTGTCTATAATACCATACAGAGTGAAACAATATTCCACCTGTTATCCTTGAACAGTACTGTCCATAACATGGTCCCATAAGAGTATGCCATCTCATCTTCTGACCAAGAGGAAATGTTCCTACAGGAGTTGCATATCCTGTGGAACATATCATAGCCTTAACAGGTTTAAGCTCACCATTTTTATCCGTCTTATATACTGTCACACAATTCTGCTGTTTATTTATCTTTACAACATATTCACCAGTCTTTGCCTCTGCAGTCTTTGACATAACCGGACAAATCCCGGATATAAGCATTACCAGTGACATAATAATACATATAAATTTCCTGTTAAGTTTTTTCATCAACTTTCTCCCATATTATTCTCTTCCATCCCAACAATAAGTACATAACTTGTCAGGATCAATTCCAACAGACTCAAGCATATCATCAAGACGGTTAAACTTTAATGATGTGAAGTGAAGTTCTTTACAAATCTCATCTACCATCTTCTCGTATTTTTCTGAATCCGGATCTGTATACTCTTTTAATACTTCATCTGTAACATTTCCATTTTCAAGTCTCTCAATTACACGGCGTGTAATAAGATCCATCTCTGAATTAGATCTTGAGAAGTTAAGATATTTACATCCATATACAAGCGGAGGACATGCAGGTCTTATATGAACCTCTTTTGCTCCACTCTGATAAAGGAACTCTGTAGTTTCTCTAAGCTGTGTACCTCTTACAATTGAGTCATCAATCAAAAGAAGGCTCTTATCCTTAATCAAATCTTCTACTGCCAGAAGTTTCATCTTGGCAATAAGATTACGCTGGCTCTGAATTGTAGGCATAAATGAACGAGGCCATGTAGGTGTATATTTGATAAATGGTCTTGAGAATGGCACACCTGAAGCGTTGGCATATCCAACCGCATGTGCTGTACCGGAATCAGGCACACCCGCAACAATATCAGGTTTTACGTTATCTCTTGCAGCCATTTTTTCTCCACAGTTATAACGCATCTGCTCTACATTTACTCCCTCATATGAGCTTGCAGGATATCCATAATATACCCAAAGGAAAGTACATATCTTCATATCTTTGCCCGGCTGCATAAGTGTCACGCAGTTCTTATCTGTAATAACTGCTATCTCACCAGGTCCAAGTTCTTTATAATCACTGTATCCAAGATTTTTGTATGAAAAACTTTCAAAAGCTGCACAGAAAGCATTCTCTTTATGTCCGATAACTATAGGAATTCTTCCCTTTTTATCACGTGCCGCATATATACCATTTGAATTTAATAAAAGAAGTGAAAGTGAACCATCTACTGCCTCAAGAGCATAATTTATACCCTCAATTAGATTGTCCTTCTGGTTAATAAGCGCTGCAACAAGCTCTGTAGCATTGATATCACCACCGCTCATCTCAAGGAAATGAGAATGACCTTTAGTGAAAAGACGCTTTTCAAGTTCAGCCTGATTGTTGATTTTACTTACAGTTGTAATAGCATATGTTCCATGATGAGAACGCACAATCAATGGCTGTGGCTCATAGTCTGAAATACATCCGATTCCATATTTGCCCTTCATCTCCTGCATATCTTTATCAAATTTTGTTCTGAATGGTGCATTTTCGATATTGTGAATAGAGCGGTCAAAGCCCTTTTCTTTATCATATACTGCCATACCACCTCTTCTTGTACCTAAATGTGAATGATAGTCAATGCCAAAAAAGAGATCAAAGACACAATCTTCCTTATCAGCTACTCCAAAAAATCCTCCCATAACGAACCTCCATGTATAAGTTTTCTAAAATGCAAAGCATCTTCGCATAGTCCACGAGTAATTATAATCTATTTTCCCTGTATGATAAAGATAAAATTTCACCAAAATTGACACTTTTCACAGCTTTTTACTAAAAAAAATGTATATGGATATAAAACAAAACTCTTTGTTCTCAAAATACTAGTGTAACTTTGCTGCAATATCCTTACTCTGCATAAACTGAATCGTATTGTAAAGTACCAGAATATCTGAAGGCTGATAACCTCTAATCAGCATATCCACCCCCGCATTTAACTGTCTCAAATCCACCACTATAACCTTCTCATAGTTTTCCACAAGAAATGGCAACATACAATTGGCGAATGAGTCCTTGATAACAAGAAGAGTTTCGTCATTCTTTACACCACCTGTTATCTCAATGATAGCCTGGTTTCCTCCAAAAAATACACTATATTTATCCTGTTTTTCCAAAAATTCTTTATTATAATAGGTATCTTCTGTCTTTTCACCGAGGTTATACACTACCTCAACTTCATGCTTTGGTTCAAATATCTGAAGCTTATCCTTCTTTGAGTATGTGTTTACCTTTGAAAATGTAGTTCCGAGGAAATCCTCTGAAACCGTAATGAGACTGTCAGCTAAATCTTCCTTTTTTATAAAACTTTCTTTACCTTTATAATCGCAGTACATCTTATAAGCATACCATGCACCCACAGTAGTCCAGTGATGGTCGGTTCTGTAATATATCTGCTCCTCTTCCATAGCTCTTTCCAAAGTCTCTCTTACATCAATAAAAACCTCTTCCTTGCCTATATCAGCCAACGAACTATTAAGTTTTTCATAAAATATATTCTCATCATACGTCTGTGCAAACTTAGGTAAATATCCCTTCATGGTATATGTCTTTGAAGGTACTATCATAATGTTTATATCAGCATTTTTCTTATTTTTTTCCACAAACTTTGTAAGAGCTTTTATATTCTTATTTACCTGCTTTTTGTCAAATTCCTTTTCAGTATGATGCTCAAGAAGATAATCATCTTTTCCAAAAAACACGCCGTTTGATTCATTTCTCCCAAGACATCTCTCGGCTAAAGACTGTACCTTTATCCAACTGTCTCTCTCAGGTATATGGTCAGACAGATAAATCTCATATTTCTTCTGAAACTTCCCATTAAGCACCCTTTTTTTATTTAATTTGGGCATTTTCTGTAACACACGGTTCTCAGTACTCGAATATAAACTCTTCTCACTGACAACACCTTTTACCGCAACAAAAAATATAATTCCAATAAATAAAATAACAGGTAATAACTTAAAATAATTTTTTTCCTTATTCAATTTATCCTCCATAATAAATTTCTATTTTTCTGCGTCCCTCTTTTCTCTCTTCCTATTATCTAAAACCTAAAATACAAAAACGGATTATACGTTCCATTTACAAGATATGAAACAGAGAGAAGCAACACAAAAACAACATATACAGACACAATAATCTGAGATAAAATATTGCCCGTATGACCATATATAAACATTGCACATTTCTTAGGCAGTTCCGTTGAGCCGACAAATAAAATAATAAAAAGTATTATATTTACCGTAAGCAGATACAATGTTGCATTATCTATAATTCCTGCCTCTGTTCTTCCAAACATTGCTTTTAAATACAATCTGTGTGAAGGAATCTCCTGCCATGCAAACAGGAACCAGCCAAAATAAACCACAAGCATTGCATATATTCTTCTCATGAATGATGGTAACTTTTCAAGAATTTTATTTCCAACTGCCTTTTCAAAAATCAGAAATACACAGAAATAAAGCCCCCATGCTATAAAATTAAAACTTGCACCATGCCATAAACCTGTAAGAAACCACACTGCCAAAATGTTTATATAAGTCCTGAGTTTCCCTTTTTTATTTCCACCCAAAGGTATATACACATATTCCCTGAACCATGTTCCAAGTGATATATGCCATCTTCTCCAGAACTCTGTAATACTTTTTGACTGATATGGATACATAAAGTTTTCATTGATATCAAATCCAAACACAGCCATAAGACCTATAGCCATATCTGAATATCCCGAAAAATCAAAATATATCTGGAAGGCATAAGCAAACATTCCTATCCATGCTGCCATAGTTGTAAGCTGTGACTGTGAATATACTGATATATTACTAAAAATCTCTCCTGCCTGATTTGCAAGCAAAACTTTTTTGCCAAGTCCCGTCACAAATCGTATTACACCATATGATACTTTTTCTATATTTGTTTTTCTCTCTCGAAGCTGTACACTGATATCTTTATATTTCACTATAGGTCCTGCTATAAGCTGTGGAAACATAGATATATAAGCACCAAAGTTTATAATATTTTTTTCAGGTAACGCATTCTTTCTATAAATATCTATTGTGTAAGACATTGTCTGGAACGTATAAAATGAAATTCCAATAGGAAGTGCAAGGTTGGGTGATACGACATTCATACCGGTAACACTGTTCCAAACAGAAATTGCAAAATCAGCATATTTAAAAAATCCTAAAAGCATAAGATTTATAATAGCTGATAAGATTACAAAAATCTTTGCAATATTCTTTTTATCCCTATTTACAAAATATCCTGTAAGCCCGCCGTTAATATAATCCACAACAGTTGAAAAAAGCATAAGAACTATATAAACGGGCTCTCCCCATGCATAGAAAATGATACTGCATAAAAATAGTACCAGGTTGCGAAATATATTTTTGTAACAACCTGGCACAATAAAATACAATATCAGAATACATGGTAGAAATCTAAACAAAAAAACAAAACTGCTAAAAACCATCTATCCTTCTATCCTTAACCTTATTTATAAAGGGCATTTATAGCCTTTACTGCCTTATTATTCTTTGCACGGAACGCATCTAATATCTCACTTTCTGTTCCTGTCTGCTGTAAATCCTGGTCTATAAATCCAAGCATAATAAAGAATACATAATCACCTTTCTCATACACTCGTGACGCCTGAATTTTTAACACATTCATAGGATACTGCATTGTATCATTTATAAGTGACTGTCTGTACTCAGTAAGTTTTTTCTTTATCTTTTTCTTTGTAGACGAATTTTTTGATTTAACAATGACAAGAGTGTCTACATTTACTGAAATCATAGGCACCTCTGCCGATGCAGCAGTATACCAGCTTGACGGAATTCCATACATGTCCTTTATCTCATCTTTAGTCAATGCAACATTTACAGCAAAATCCTTCTCTGAATATGCTGCCTTAATAGCATCGTGCACCTTTTTAATCCCCGGAAGTTTTTTCTTCTTTGCTGCCTCAGCTACAAAAGTTTTATCCGGAACAGCCACAGCACTCGATATAGTTCCAACAGTTAAAGATGTAGCCAAAAGTAAAGTTAATATTTTTTTCTTCATATATTTTCCTCCCTGTATTTTACAATTTTCCTACAATATTTCAAATTTACAACGGACACTTCGTTACTTATTCACTTTGCAGCCCGTCAGATGAAACTTATAATAATTCAAGCAGCTCTGGAAATACACTGAGACTTCTCTTAAGTATCCCCTTCATATAAGCTATGGTTACACCATAGTTTGTAAATGGTATGCCACTTTGAATGGCGCATTTCATACGATATTTTATTTCTCTCTCATTAAGCATACATCCACCACAGTGTATAATAAGAGAATATGGCGATAAATCCATAGGAAATCCCTGTCCTGAAGATGTCTCTATAACAATATCTTTCCCTGTATAACTCTTTAACCAGCGTGGGATTTTTACTGTGCCAATATCATCACACTGTCTGTGATGAGTACATCCCTCAGAAATAAGAATTCTGTCACCATCTTTAAGATTTTCAATAGCGGCAACTCCTTTTACAGCAGTTTCCAGAAATCCTTTATATCTTGCCATCAGTATAGAAAAGGATGTAAGCATAATATCATCAGGTGTATTTTTTGAAACCTCTTCAAAAGCCTGACTGTCAGTTATTACCATTGAAGGCTTCTTACCAAGATTTTTTAAAGTTTCACTCAATTCTGATTCTCTGACTACTATCGATGTCGCTCCAGCCTCAAGAATATCTCTTATAGTCTGCTGCTGTGGCAGTATAAGACGTCCCTTTGGAGCCGCCGAATCAATAGGCACTACAAGTACAATGAACTCTCCCGGACTGATTAAATCTCCTACGAGCTTTAATTTCATATCATCATTTTTCACAAGAGTTCCTATTTTCTCTTTTAGTTCATGCACACCTATCCCATTTATGGTACTCACATTTATCAGCTCACAATTGTCTATCTTTCCTGACTCAAATCTCTTTTTTACAATACTGTCCACCTGTTTCTCATCACATATATCTATCTTATTCATAACAACGATATATGGTATTTCTCTTTCCTTAAAGAGTTTTACAAGCTCAATATCATTGTCACTAATTCCTGATGACGAATCAGCCACAAGTATTGCAACATCTGTCTTGTTAAGCACCTGAACAGTCTTATTCACACGAAGCTTTCCAAGCTCACCTTCATCATCAAACCCTGGTGTATCTATTATCATAACCGGACCCAGCGGTAATAATTCCATTGCCTTATAAACCGGATCTGTAGTTGTTCCTTTTGTATCCGATACGATTGCAAGCTCCTGTCCTGTCACCGCATTTACAAGACTTGATTTGCCTGCATTTCTCTGTCCAAAAAAACCTATATGGATTCTCTCTCCTGACGGCGTGCTGTTCATTCCAGCCATTCTTTCTGTGTCTTTCTTCTCTGTCATGTCGTACTCCTTATGCTGTCTTTATCTTTTTATTACCATTTTTAACACTGTACACCGTATCTGATGTTGCATCAATATGTTTTGATTTGGATTTTCCAAGAAACATACTGATTGTTTTTTGTTTCTTTAAGTTTACATTCTTAACTCTGTATACATTATAATACTCAGATGTGTCAAAACTATATCCATTTACAAATATAGAAACTTTGCATTTAGATTTTGCAATTGCATTTATAGTATATTTCTGATTAAGCGGAAGATAAAAAATGTTATCTCCATTTTCATAATCACACACGATACCATCTGTTCTTCTATTTATTATTTTATTTCTGGAAATACATGCAGCCTCATTCCCCCTACCGTCAAACACAGTTATCTTTTTGAGTTTCTTAGAAGAAATACGAACCTCACGGTATCCGGCTTTGTTATCCTCTATACCGGTATTTATATTTTCTCCCGCATAATTTTTATCAAATGACATAAGCCACGCAAGACATACCTCTGGATAATGATTTTGTATAATATATTTTAAATTTGCATATACAGAATTGATATCTCCCAGCGAATTTATATTTATATTTCTATTTGTATCTTTAGAAACCTTCAATAACATCGCATTGATTTTCATTAAATTCTGTAAACTGACTGTATAATTACCATCACTATTATTCCCGGTAATTTCTTCCATCATATCCGCAATAAGACTTTCATAATTATCTGAATAATCTTTTCTGTCCTTAAATACATCCTGTGAAATACTGCGCAAAAATCCATCACAATACACACCCACAGGCTTATTGTTTTTCTTTATAAAATCACTATTTTGTACAGCCTGTTTTCCGGATATATTATCAAAATGTTTCTGCATTAAAATTTTCTTTGCCCTGTAATCACTGTCTGTCTGGACTGAAGGTAGCCAGATATCTTCCCCCGGTCTTTTGCAGCCCCAGTAATTCATTACAACCTTTGGTACTATATCATCAGGATTTACTATATTAAATATATTTTTATAAATCTCCTTATCAGCAATTTCTGCATCCTCCGCAGCAGGTGCCTCAAAAGTATACACATAAATATTTTCTCTGCTTATATCTGCATCCTTATCTGACAAATCATCAAGCAGTCTTCCTGTAAGTCCGGCTACAGCACCACCCCTGCTGTAGCCTGTTATCCAGATTTTTATATCCCCTTTTGTATTGGAATCTATATATTCCGTTATATAATCAAAAACTTTTGCAGCAGATGCACTAAAACCTGATGCTGCCCCACTCTTCCCTATAGTCACATTGCCAGCCCACTCTCTTTCATAACCGCCTCCTCTTATGGCTGCGGCTACAAGTGTGAAGGCTTTTCCACTATCATCCACCAGCTTTTTATTTGCCATTGCAACACCAATAGAATCTCTTGAAGGTTTCTTTTCATAATCAGGATTTACATATATATCCTCAAAATCAAGCTCTGTATAAAGTTTATTTATATTTTTACTCTTATCTTTATATTCCGGCTCAGCCTCGCTGTTAAATGCAGCTATAGACATACAGAGAGACATTGTCGAAAGACTGTCATTATAACAGTAGGCATCTTTATAAAAATAAGAATCCTTATAATAATATTTTATACCAGATACCTTTGCAGAATCCTGTGAATAGTCTATCTCTCCTGAAGTTTCAAAAGAAGCTCCTTTTACGTCTGCAGGTGTACTAAGCCCTGTTACAAGCGACAGCGATATAATCACCGCAAATATAATAGATAGTATTTTTTTCATATTAAGCCCCTTTCTTCTTTTTTCATTATATTCTATATACCCCAATATAGCAACTATGGCAATGCTTTAATTTCTTCCAATAAGTGGAAGTATTTAAAACATTGCCATAACCATCCCTGCCTAATTAGTACTATTCTCTTTTAATTTTTCCATCATTCCACACATAAGACGTGATACCACATATGCCACCAGAGAACCACCAACAAAAAAGGTAAATGGAATAATAAATGCTATTACCTCAGGAACCACTATAACAAGCACTGGTATAAATATATTTACCAAAAATACTATAATTGTCAGAAATATATTCTTAAACGAAAGCTGTATGCTTGCAAGCAAATATCCCATAAAACTGTTATTAAATATAGCTATAATAGGAAACATATATTCATATATTCAAATATTACAATAGCAAGAATCATCAATGCTATAGAGGCACCATAAACAACAACTCTGATATTATCAGAAAGCATTCCTGAAAAATTAAAGTTCACAAATAACATTCCCACTATAACATAAAACATAATGGTAACAGGTATACTCTGTCTGAAATTATCCCTAAAAGCTTTAAAGTAAATTTTAACAACTCCCTGCTGAATTTTGCTTTTATCTGTCATTTTAAAAGTTACAGTATATAAAGCAATTGTAGAAGCTCCTATAGTTACAACAAAAATGCTCGAAAACAGCCACAGAATATTAAGCAGCATTAAATTAAAAATCGTAGTCAGAAAGCCTCCTATAAGACTGTCAGGTGATAAAAAATCTTTCACATCATACCTCCGTATTTTTAATATGTTCTCTCGGAGTTTCTTGGTGCTTGATTTTGTGAGATGATTTATTGTCAGATGTGCACAAATTTATGAAGCGTACGTGGAACGTACGTTGATTAAATTTGTGTGCATATGGCCCAAAATCAGCCACAAAATCAAGTGCAGGAGAAATTCCGAGAGAATATTAATAATAACATTTACACTATACAGCTTTTATATTATATATCTTTGCCTTAAAGTCTCCATCAGGTCTCTTAATCAAAAAGCCCGCATTCATAAGTGTATCTCCAGTATAAATTTTATCTTCTATACTGTACTTTTTGTCAGGATTAAGACCTTTTAACTTAATCAGTCTGCCTCCCATATTGATCTGCGCCATAACCTGTATAAATACAAGCATAGCTTCATTTTTATCTTTAGATACTATCTCATAACAGTCATAATAATGATTCTGCTGATATGAGGCAACTCTGTAATAATCCCCGCTCTGAATAAGAGGACAATATTTTTTATACATTTCAACCTGTCCTGATATCATATCTCTGTCTTCATCAGAAATCTTTGTTATATCAAGCTCATAGCCAAATGTTCCAGCCATCGCAACTATTCCTCTTGTCTCAAAAGGAGTAACTCTTCCAACGGCATGATTTGGACAGTCTGAAACATGTGCGCCTATAACTGATAAAGGATACATCAGAGCTGTTCCTTCCTGTATAGCGAGACGTTCTATGGCATCTGTATCGTCTGAACACCATATCTGTGGACTGTAATAAAGCATTCCCGGATCTAATCTTCCTCCACCACTGGAGCAGTTCTCAAGCAGAAGATATGGAAATTCTTCAAGAAGTCTTCCCTGAAGTTCATATACTGCAAGCATATGTCTATGCATAACTTCTCCCTGTCTGTCCGAATCAAGACATGCACTTGCAACATCTGTAAAACCACGATTCATGTCCCATTTTACATACTCAATATTTGCTGAGCGGAGTATCTTCGCCACAGACTCATAAACATATTCTATAACCTCACGTTTACTGAGATCTATTATAAGCTGATTTCTTCTCTGTCCAGGCTCTCTTCCAGGTATCCGAACCGCCCAGTCAGGATGTTCCCTGTATACATCAGAATCAGGTGATATCATCTCAGGCTCAAACCATATTCCAAATTTCATACCTAAAGAATTTATATTATCTACAAGTTTTTTTAGTCCGCCCTTTAACTTATCTTCATTTACATACCAGTCACCAAGACTTGTCCTGTCATCATTTCTATGGCCAAACCATCCGTCATCCATAACAAGCATCTCTATACCATGTTTTGATGCTTCCTCGGCGATATCATAAATTTTCTTTTCATCAAAGTCAAAATATGTACCTTCCCAGTTATTGATAAGCACAGGTCTCTCTGCATATACCCACTGTTTTCTTATAAGATGGTCTCTATACAAATCATGGAATGTATGGCTCATCTTGTCTATTCCGCTGTCAGAATATACCAACACAACCTCTGGAGCTGTAAATTCTTCTCCAGCAGAAAGTTTCCAGCAGAAGCCCTCAGGATTTATCCCCATAACAAATCTGTGTGAGCCAAACTGTGACTTTTCAATCTGGCTTATAAAGTTTCCCGAATATACAAAATTCATCGCATAGACATCCCCATGCTCCTGAGTTGCATCTTCTGATAAAACTGCCATAAATGGATGTTCCTGATGACTTGATATTCCTCTTGCTGAGCCGACAGAATATTTGCCAAATCCAATATGCTGTCTCTCCATATGACGCTCCCTGCCCCATGAACCATGAAGTGCAAGGTAATCATAGTCATTTTCAGGAAGTTCAAGACATGAAGATAAAATTTTATTCACATATAAAGTTTTATCACCTGTATTTTTCAGAATAACACTTCTTATAACAGCATCTATTCCCTCAAAAACTGAGTATCTGAGTTCAACTTTTATTCCATGAACGTCATCCTTAAGATAAATAATAAGAGTCTGTGAATCTTCACCAAAAGTAGAAGGCAGCCCCTTTAACTCAGGTTTGCCATCAATTATCTCATAAGAATCATATAAAAGCTCAACTCCACGCTGACCAAAATCACTCGAAAGTTCTATACAGCTTTCTCTGTAATCTCCCATTCCTCCAAATGAATATTCCATAGGAAGTTTGTCTAAGAAGCCAGGCTTTTCTCCCATATCCATCTTGATTCCATTTATATCCTCTGCATCCATATCAATTATGTAACCAATATTTACACTGTTGATATACTTTCCATAATAAATATGTGTAAGATACCTGCCACAAGCTATACCCATAACATAACTTGTATTTGGTGTATCTAACTTAAAAATATTTTCTTTCTGATAAAACCTAATCATTATACTTTTCCTCCTCAATCATACAAACTTCTGTTTCAAGTTGTATTGCTATCAGTATATTATTATAACATATTTATTTCTCACGGTGCAAATAAATTTGATTACGCACAAAAAAAGTGTTATTATAACTACAAAAAACTTTTATACATGATTGGAGAATATTATGTCTAGCAGAAAATTTCAGGATTCTATGCCACTTGCACCACTTAAGATAATTACTCTTGGCGATTTCAATGAACTTGGACAGAAGATAGACAATCTGATTGTATCAAGAAGAAAAACAGCTCTTGAAAACACAGAAAAACCAGCTTTTAAAATGACTGGTTACGACGAGGACACATACCTTACAAAGTATGAATGTCCACGCTTTGGTACAGGAGAAGGAAAAGCTGTAATTCATAAGTCAATAAGAGGCGCTGACCTTTTTATCCTTGTTGACACTGTTAATTACAATCAGAAATATACAATGCGTGGTGAGGAATCCAGAATGTCACCTGACGATCACTTTATGGATTTAAAACGTATTATCATGGCATGCAGCGGACAGGCAAGGCGCATCACAGTTATAATGCCTTATCTTTACGAAGGCCGACAGCATCTGCGTGTAATAAATGAATCTCTTGATTGTGCACAGTCCCTTCAGGATCTCACAAACATGGGTGTAGATACAATAATTACCTTTGATGCACATGACACACGAGTACAGAACGCTATTCCAAATCAGGGATTTGATAACTTCCACACTTCATATCAGTTTATAAGCACTCTGCTTGAGAATAACCCTGATATGAAAGTTGACAAAGACCATCTTGTTGTTGTAAGTCCTGATATCGGAGGAATGAAGAGAGCTGTATATTATGCCGGTCTGCTCGGCGTTGATATGGGAATGTTTTATACAAGAAAAGATTATTCAAAAACAGTAAACAACTCACACCCTGTTGTATCAACTGAATACCTTGGAAATGACATTACCGGAAAAGATGTAATTATAATTGATGATATGATTTCCTCTGGAGAAACTGCATTTAAGGTAGCAAAAGCTCTCCGCCAAAAAAATGTAAACAAAATACTTATATGCGCTACTTTTGGTCTTTTTTCTACAGGAATAGAAAAACTTGACAAAGCTTATGAAGATGGTATTTTTGATGAGATATATACTACAAATCTCTGTTATTGCCCAGACGAACTCAAATCAAGAAAATACTACCACAGTGTAGATTTAAGCAGATATATCGCTCTTATAATAGATACACTTAACCATGACACAAGTGTAAATGATATTATGGATGCAACACAAAAAATACAGGACCTTCTTATCGAGAGAAATAAAAACAACTAAATAAAAACAGAAATATCCTCTCAAGGACACTCTAGTCCTTGAGAGGATATTTTCTATGTTTCTTATCAAGCAAAAGCGGGTAATTATAAGAAATGTGAAATTCAAATCATATTACAAAAAATCATGACTGAACTATAACTGATTTATACTCTGAACTTACTTACACTTCTCTCTAACATAAGTGCCTGATTAGACAATACCTCTGTTGAAGCTGCAGTCTGTTCTGCTGTAGCAGTATTTGACTGAACAACCTCTGAAATATTACCTATCTCCACTCTAATCTCATTTGCCTTCTGCACCTGAAGAATATTGACTTCTGCAATCTGGTTAAATGCCTGTGATATCTCCGCAGAATTTGCCACAATTTCATTTATTGACTCAAAGGTTGAATCAGCATACTCTTTTGCATTTGATATAGCTACAATTGTTTTCTCGATAAGCTCTGCTGTCTTTTTAGAAGACTCGCCACACTTCGCTGCAAGTGTTCCAACTTCTTCTGCAACAACCGCAAAGCCCTTTCCGTTGTCCCCTGCTCTTGCCGCCTCTACCGATGCATTAAGTGCAAGAATATTTGTCTGGAATGCTATCGAATCAATTGTTCCTACAATCTTCTTTATATCCTCTGACATCTCCTCTATCTGATGCACAACACTAAGAAGCTCTGACATCTGAGTATTGCTCTGCTTAATCTCATCATCGAGTTCTCTAAGTTTTTTATTTACCACAGCACCATTCTCTGAACTGCTGCTTATTCTCTCAACAACCTCATCCATGCTGTGCACAAGATTCTGAATTGAACCTGCCTGTGTAACCGTACCCTCAGATACTATGCCAACTGCTGCTGAAAGCTGTCTTGAACCACTCTCTACATTGGCAGCAGACTCCTGTATCTCTCTTATAAGTCTGTTTAAAATTTCTTTAATAGAATTTATAGAGCCTGAGAGACTGTCAAATTCTCCCGGATATACACCCATATCAGATAAGGTAAGATTATACTCTGAAATACCTTTCAACACAAGATTAGCCTCACCAATAATTTTTGACAAAGTCTCAACAAGTGATGCTGTCGCATTCTGCAAAACACCAATCTCATCTTTAGATTTGCTCTTCTTAACTTTCACAGAAAAGTCACCTTCTGAAATGGCAACAAGTGATTTTTTCACCCTGTTTACACCCTTGCTTACATAACCCGCAATAACTATTGACACCACAAGAGCAATAACAACTGCAGCTATATCAAGGATAATCAAAGTATTTGTACTTTTTAGCATACTCTCTGTAAATATATTTTCTAAACATGCCACTACAACTATCCAGCCTTCAGTCCCCTCAATAGCCTGATAACCTGAAATATATTTTTGTCCTGACATAGAATAATCACAATTTCCATTGTCACTGCTTGTCAGTTTTGCAAGCACCTCTTCACTGTCATCAACAAGTTTCATCGCTTCATCATTCATAATAAGTGATTCATCCTGATGAACAAGCATCCTGCCATCTTTATCAATAATATATGCAATAATCTCATTACCTTTAGATGAAATGTTTTCAACAACAGCATTAAGGAAATCATTGTCAAGTCTGAAATAAACAACCCCCTGAATGTTCTGATTTTTATCTTTAATAGGTGATGCAATGCTTACACCATATTTATTTGTATATTTACTAAGAGTAACATCTGATATACAGGTTTCTCCGTTTAAAGCCTTCTTAAAATACTCTCTGTCACTGAAATCTGTTCCGTCTTTTATACTTTTACCCGTTGTATCAAGTATATTTCCACTTGTAAATTTATATGTTTCAACGTACTTATCAAGTGCAGCTATCTTTTCTTCAGAAGTTGATGCGTTTAGTATCTCTGCATCCAGACCTGCTACCTTAGCTGTATTTTCATATGCCATTAACTGTTTTGAAATATCATCAGCTACAATTGCTGCTGTCATGCTGATATCCGAATTAACTGTCTTTGACATAAGATTGTAACTTAATAATGTTGCAACCGTTCCAACAATAAACAGAAGAACTACAACTGTAGTCCCAAATACAAGCTGAATTTTTGTTCTAATTTTCATAACATCCCCCGTTTCTTTGGTAATACCTTTTCAAAATCTTGTAAAAACATTAGTAAAAATTACCAATCTCAATACCTATATTCTAACATTTATATACATTTTATGCAAGTATCGAATATTTTTATTACAGTACACATCATAAGTGTGACAATAACAATTACAGCCCATTTTAATCATTAACACGAACTTCCCGCAATATATCCACTGGTCCATGCCCACTGCAGATTATACCCGCCGCATATACCGTCTACATCTATGCACTCTCCAGTAAAATACAGATTTTTACATATCTTCGACTCCATAGTATCCGGATTTATCTCTTCTACCGAAACACCTCCGCATGTAACCTGTGCCTTGTCAAAATCTGCCACAGACACGACATTCATTCTCCAGCCTTTTATAATTCCAGCTATATTATTTATCTCAGCATCACTAAAATCCACCGCATTCTTATTCATCTTAATACCAGCTTTCATCAAAATTGCTGATACCAGTTTATTATGTATAAATCCTTCAAATATATCTCCTGCACTTGCATTTTCAAATTCTTCTATACGCCTCTTAACCTCAGCAATTATTTCCTCTTTTGTATATTCAGGCATTATATCAGCAACAATATAAGGATTTCGGCCTCCTGCAAGCTCTGACACAATAAACCTGCTTATCTGGAATACAGGTATGCCTGATATTCCTGTGGCAACAAGCTGAAGTTCTCCAGTATCACTGCATAAAAGTCTGTTTTCTTCATTATAAGCAGAAACCTTTCCTCCAACTCTCACCCCTGCCCATTCTTTAGTAAATTTCTCATCAAGTATACACGAGGTGAGTGCAGGCAGCGGCTTAACCACTGTATGTCCTAATTTTTCAGCTATATCAAAAGCAAAACCATCTGAACCATGCACAGGATATGCCTTTCCCCCGGTAGCAATAATAAGTTTTCTTGCCAGATATTTATCCTTTGTTGTCTTTACAAGATATCCATCCTGCTCACCGGTTTTTCCACTGTAATGTATCTCTATATCAATTATCTCTTCTTCCAGATGAACATCAACTTTATTTTTTATAAGCTCTCTGTAAATAATATTTCTCACAGAAACAGCCTGTCCGGACAAAGGATACACATAACCGTCCCTGTCACTTGGCATAATTCCCATCTGCCTGAACATCTCAATTGTCTTCTGCTGACCAAATTTACCAAGCGCATGCCATGCAAAACTTTTTTCTGTCTGACTGTTTTTTTCAAAAGAACGATAACATTCCGGACTCTGATAATAATTGGTATAATTGCATTTTCCATTTCCTGTAGCCAGTATCTTCTTTCCTGTCTGCGCATTTTTTTCTAATAATATAACATTGTTTCCATTCTTTTTTGCTGTCAAAGCAGCTATCATACCTGATGCCCCTGCACCAGCCACAAGTACAGCTACACTCCTCATACATTCCTCCATTTGTAGTATAATTCTCTCGGAATAATAATCTCAAATATCAACGTGTCAGTACACTATGACGAATAATTTTCAAGGATACTGAAAAGTTCATTTTCATCTTTTACTTCTATACCCTTTTTCAATTTATTCACTTCTCTTTTGGATAATTTATCCGTCTCTATTCCTGTATATTCATAAACCGTCTTTTTGTCACCATAGTATACCACAACCTCTCCATCTATAGCAATCAGGTAATATTTGTACTTTATTTTAGAACTGTCGTAAATCTTTTTGACAACAAGACGCTCACTGGAAAATTTGACAACTCCCATACTCTGCAGTCCTTTCAAAAACTCATCCGCAGGCATGGAAGAAATACATTTTTTGCAGTAATCATCTGTCTCCTGTCTGTTCATTCCTATAAGACTCTCAGGAAGACTCTGATATTCTACTGTTGTAGTATTACTTAACGCATCATAATTCTCTATCTGGTATACAGTCTGCACGCCCAAAACTCCATCTGATGATGCACCAATCGGAACACTGTCCCTTTTATCCAGTTCTTTTTCAAAGTCATCATAAACACCCTGCACCTCATCAGACACATAATTTTCCACATACTCATATATGGCATTCTCATTATTCTTCTGAAGCTTTTCAAAATGCTTTAACGCCGTCCTGTAACTAAAATAATTTCCAACTGCAAACACTGTAAGAATTAAACATATACCCGAAAAATATAAAACTCCCTTTTTCATACAATCATCAGACCTCTCTTTTTTTATCTAAACTCTTACCTTTTTAATATTTTGTCCAATAACTGTAAATTTATACCATGATTTATAAACTCCACATTCCAGTATCAAGAAATGCCTGTACCATCCCCTCTGCATCCTCAACTATTTTTTTATCGTATCCAATCATGTTTAACAGCTTTATGGCATTGCGTGTTTTTGCATTACCATCTCTCAGTTTATAGTCAAAATGTACATCATTATCACAAACCTGCTCCTCAAAATGATAATTTTCATAATGCTGTTTAAGTATCCTTGTAAGCTCAATGTCGTGTGTTGCAGCAAAACATGTAGCCCCCATATCACAAAGTGATTTCAACACCTGTGCTGATGAGGCTATTCGTTCAAGTGTATTTGTTCCCCTAAGCACCTCATCAATACAACACAATATATCAGCCTCCGACTTCTGTACCATATCAATAATTCTTTTCAGAGACTTTATCTCCACCATATAATAACTTTCACTGCTGAATATATCATCTCTCAGTGCCATTGATGAGTATATATAAAATAATCTGGCTCTGTAATTATCTGCAAGCACCGTATGAATTGTCTGTGCAAATATGGCATTTATGGCAATTGTCCTTATAAATGTTGATTTACCTGAAGCATTTGAACCCGTAAGCAGAACACAGCTGTCAACATCTATGGAATTTTTAACAGGCCCATCTATAAGGGGATGATAAATCTCACCGACTTCCATCCTGTATCTGTCATCTGTCAAATCAAACTCTGGTACACACCACGCCTCAAGACTATATCTGTATGCTGCTATTGAAATCATACTGTCAATAAATCCTATAATTTCATATACATCAGCAAGTTCCTTCTTATATTTCTTTATCTCGGAAACCATTGAACACAATTTTATAAGGTCTACATGAAACAACATCCTGACATAATCCATAATAGAATCCAAAAGGTCTCCGCTAAGTGCTGCACCTGAAATAAGCCAGCTGTTTTTTCCAAGTTTTTTAAGTTTTCTGGCGCTTGTAATAAGTTTTTCCTGATATTCTTCAATTCCCGGTATATTTATTTTCGCTATATCAATAGCATTCTCAGACAGTCTTATAACAAAAGAAAAAAGCTGCACATACGAGTCAAGCAATACCTTTTTCTGAAAATATGTTATAACATTAAATCCCACTACAACAGCTGATATTGCTGCCATTGCCGGAGTTACAAAACACAATGCACCTGATACCAGAAGTGCAAGTGCACACAAAATGTGATATATCTTGCTCTGCGAATTCATATCATCTACACTCTCAAAATTCTCATATACAGAAAGTAACCTTACCTTTCCTATCTTTTCAAGAGCAGTCTGAAGCTGTATCCTCTCTTCTTCATTATCAGACATAATCTGTATCACACGTTCTCTTTCATCAAGTTCTTCCACATTAAGAGAAGGTCTTCTCAAAAGGGCATAAAGATATTCCTCTCCAATCGAAGTCCTGGTGCAGTTCAGCCTCTGGTATATCTTATCCAAATCAATATCATTGCATGTGATATCGTCTATATCCCCCTCTTTTGTGACAGCCCTGAAATAATAACTTATTTTTTGCATAAGCTCCTCACTATATTCTTCCCTCGAAGGCTGACCAAAAGTGTTTTTCAGTCTCGCATATAAATTTTTCTTATATTTCCTGTTATCCAACACTCCTTTTATAATAATCAATAACAATACTATTAGTACACCTATTGTAATTTTTAATGTTATATCCATTTTATCTCCCCTCATCTTCCTTAATATTCTCTCGGAATCTCTCCTGCACTTGATTTTGCGGCTGATTTTCCGCCAGATGCACACAAATTTAATCAACGTACGTTTCACGTACGCTTCATAAATTTGTGCACATCTGACAATAAATCATCTCACAAAATCAAGCACCAAGAAACTCCGAGAGAACATCTAAAAAAGAATATATGATTACAAAAAACTTCACAATTACCTAACAAAAAATAAAAATGAGCACCCTTACACAGATGCCCATCTTATGAACATTATTTATTTTACACGGCCAATCTTAAGTGGCTGACGATAGTATGCACTTGAAATCTTAATTCCGTCACGTGCATTACTTGCATGGATAATCTGACCGTTTCCTATATACATAGCAACATGGCTTACTGAACCACTTCCATAGAAGAACAAATCTCCTACCTGCACCTCAGAACTGCTTACACTTCTTGTATATGCTGCCTGTGCACTTGATGTACGTGGAATTGAATATCCAAAATGCTCATATATTCTCATTGTAAATCCAGAGCAGTCTGTTCCATTTGTAAGGCTTGTACCACCCCATACATAACGGTTTCCTAAGAACTGCATAGCATAATCTACCATAGAATAATTACTTGAAGATGATGAATCATCACTGCCTTTCTTAAGCTTCTCTTCTTTAATAGATACAGCACGGTTAAGATTATATGTTACTTTTATAAAGTCTTTACTTACAAAGACCTTTTCCTCATCAATCTTTAACATTACCCAGTTATCAAGGTCCTTATACATCTCTGACTTAGTAACACCCTTAAGGTCTTTTCTTTTAGTGTACTTAGCCATATATCTCTCAAGCCATGCCTTTGTAATATTTCTGTTTCCGATAGTATACTCTTCGTCTGCTGATATCTGGTCGTACACCCTTGAATCAGTTGTAGGAAGGGCACGCACATTAAGAGTCTCTGTATTTACTGTAGCTCTGAGAGTAGCAACTTTCTTCGCTCTCTTCTCTGCTGCCTCATCCTTAAGAAGAAATTCAGATTTTACCCAGCCTCTTACTTTACCTGAAACTATCTTTGCCCAGCCTTTTTTTACTTTATAAATGTGGCAGCCTGAATTTTTAGTCATCTTGCCGACTATCTTTGAATTTTCACTTGGATTTTTTCTTACATTTAAGTAACTCTTTACATTTGCAACACCAAGTCTGCTGTAATTAAGGTTAAGTTTTAAATGTGAAGTATCTTCCTGTACTTCATCTGCATCAGCTTTTTTGTCTGTTTTTTCTATAGTTGTAGAAGAAGCAGTTTTTGTAAGCTGAACATCCCCTCTTTCCTCTGTTGCAGTTTCTACTGTTTCTGCCTCTGCCTTTTTCTCTTCTGCTAAAGCTTCCTGCTCCTCTTTCTCTGCATCAGCTATAACACCATCACAGTATTTGTCAAGTGATAATGTAATACCAGCCATAGGCTTCTCAACACCAAATGAACTTCCACTTACTGTAAATCCCACAAGTACCACAGCTGACGCGCTGAGTGCTGTAATAACTTTATATATATTTTTTCTCATAATATCTCCATTTCATATATAACCGTGTTATGTGTTATTTTTTGTTAAAACAATGTTCAAATCATTACAAAATTGTTACAAAATTTTAAAATGATTATATCAACTAAATATCACTTTGTCAACTGTGCCAACAAGACAGATGCGCAAAAAAGCTATGAACCCACAGAGTTCATAGCTTTTTTAGAGAAATTTTCACTTCTCCCACATTATATAAAACAATACTGTTTTTAGATATTCAAAAGGTCACTGTATACCTTTAATGCTCCGTCTGTGTTATGAGCAAGTACATTCTTTGCAAGAACCTTTCCTAACTGTACACCTTCCTGGTCAAAGCTGTTTACATTCCATGCAAATCCCTGGAACATAACTTTGTTCTCGAAGTGTGCAAGAAGTGCTCCAATTGACTCTGGATTTAAGTCATCACCGATAATGATACTTGATGGACGTCCACCTGCAAATGACTTGTTGCTGTCTTCATCATCCTTACCACATGCAAATGCAACAATCTGAGCTGCAACATTTGCACAGAGTTTCTGCTGGCTTGTACTTCCCTGAATATCAACATCCTGTCCAATCTGGCTGTTTCTGAAGGCGATAAACTGAAGAGGTACAATAGTTGTTCCCTGATGGAGAAGCTGATAGAACGAATGCTGTCCGTTTGTACCTGGCTCACCAAAGATTACAGGGCCTGTCTGGTAATTTATCTCTCCGCCAAAACGGTTTACACTCTTACCATTTGACTCCATATCAAGCTGCTGTAAATGAGCAGGGAAACGGCTGAGTGCCTGTGAATATGGAAGAACTGCTGTGTCAGAATATCCAAGTACATTGCGCTCATATACACCGATAAGTGCGTCTAAAAGTGCTGGATTTTCCAAAAGATCTGTATTCTTTGCAAGGATATCCTCCTCTGCTGCACCCTTTAAGAAGCTTGCAAATACTTCAGGTCCAAACGCAAGTGATAATACTGCTCCACCTACTGCTGAACTTGAAGAATATCTTCCACCAATGTAATCATCCATAAAGAATGCTGCAAGATAATCGTCACTCTTTGCAAGAGGTGATGTCTCACTTGTAACAGCCACCATATGTTTAGCAGGATCTACACCTGCATTTTTAAGAGCATCTTTTACAAATGACTCATTTGTAAGTGTCTCTAATGTAGTACCTGATTTAGATACAAGAATAAAGAGAGATTTCTCAACATCTATAGATTTAAGTACTGCAGAAGCATCATCAGGGTCTACATTGCTGATGAATTTTGCTTCCATCTTAAAAGTATTATTTTTCTTAGCCCAATTTTCAAGAGCAATATAAATCGCACGAGGACCGAGGTCACTTCCACCGATACCAATCTGAACTACTGTAGTAAATTTCTCGCCTTTTGCATTTGTAATCTCACCTGAGTGTACTTTATTTGCAAAATCAGCAATCTTCTTCTGCTCTCCAACATAGAAATCACGCTTATTTACTCCATCAGCAATAACATCCTGTCCAAGCTGACCACGTGTAAGCTGGTGAAGCACGAGTCTCTTCTCACCTGTGTTTACAACTTCACCATTATAAAGAGCCTCAAACTTCTCAACTAACTGAGCCTCGTTTGCAAACTTTTTGAGGACCTCGATTATGTCCTCATCAACGGCCTTTGCAGCATAGTTATATTTTAAACCGCCACCCATTGCAACACTATATTCAGATGCACGTTTTGCACCGTTCTCACCGCTCATAACTTCTCTGAGATTTACTTTCTTTGTCTCTTTCAACTCTTTAAATGCTTCAAGAGTATCCATATTGTTCCAATTAATCATATAAATTTACCTCCATTTTTCATTCACTCAATTATTTTAATTATATCATATAACAAATACAAACGCAATCGCCTGTAATTTATATTACGCTATCTGCTTTTAATGAAAATATTTCAAAATAACAATTTCAAAAAGTAAATCAATTCAGCCTCACAAAAGTTAATTTAGGATTTGAGGATTCTATCAAAAAACACGGCTGAACTGTTCACTTATTTGAAGTACTCATACACTTCATGCAGGAATGAAAGCGATCCAAATACTACTGTTTTTCTTGCAGAATGTGCTGACACTATAGCACTGAGCGCACTCTGTACACTTCCCTTACACTGAACATCTTTAATCTTTCCATCAGATATCTCTGTCACCTTATCGGCAAGAATTTTTTCATTAAGTCCTCTATCTCCCAGAGCTTTAATAGTATATACACGCTCAGCCTGTGGAAGCATTATTTTAAGAACTTCTTCATAATCTTTATCCGCAAATACGCCAATTATATAATTAAATTTCTCACCTGGAAAATATGTATTTAAGGAATACTTTAAAACCTTTGCGGCAGAAGGATTATGCGCTCCATCCACTATTACAAATGGACTGTATGACACAATGTCAAATCTGCCTCTCCAGCGGCTCATCATAAGACCGTCATGTATTGATTTGAGGTTTATAAGTCTGAAACGTCTTTCATACAAGACATTTACAGCCTCTATGGCAATTGAAGCATTGGCTATCTGATAAATCCCTGCCTGTGAAGTCTCATATTTTTCACCCTTATATATAAAAGAAGTTTTCTTTATCGAAAATTCATATGGTCTCATATCAGCTTTATCGACTATATAAAGCGGAGCTCTTCTCCTGTGACACACAACACGAAGCTCCTCAAGACATTTCTCATCCTGGGCTATTGATACAACAGGAACTTCTGTCTTTATTATTCCATATTTCTCCTTCGCAATATCGAGTATGTCATCTCCAAGATACTGCATATGGTCCATATCTATAGATGTAATAATTGACAATACAGGCTTATTAATTATATTTGTAGCATCCAGTCTTCCACCCATTCCGACTTCAACAACTGCAACATCTACGTTCCATTGCCTCATGGCTCTGTATGCCATAACAGTTTCAATCTCAAAAGCCGATGGAATCCTGTGTCCGCTTTTACGCATTTTTTCTACTAACTCACTCAGATATGTAATATTTTCTGCCACTTCTTCATGAGTAATGTATTCATGCTGTATTCCGTATACATTACCTGTAATTCTCTGAATACTCTCACAATAATCAAAAAGTGCAGGTGATATATATCTGCCAACTGTATAACCTGACAACGCAAGAATATTGCAGATATAATTTCCAACAGAGCCTTTGCCATTAGTCCCAGCTATATGTATTACTCTTAAATCATCTTGTGGATTACCCGCAAGCTCTGCAAGCTCACTAACTGCATCAAGCGATAACTCTATGCCTCTGCCTTCATTTATACCATCCAGATAATCCAACACTTCTTTGTAATTCAATTTAACCCTCCATATCAGTGTGCTTATTACCAACGAAACGATTATATAACAAAGAAAGCCACATTGCAAATCAGCCTG
The DNA here is from genome assembly GCA_017425575.1 of Lachnospiraceae bacterium. GTDB lineage: Bacteria > Bacillota > Clostridia > Lachnospirales > Lachnospiraceae > Butyribacter. The sequence goes on from JAFPDA010000017.1 coordinate 26,281, forward strand.
TGTGACTGCAATGTGACTTTAATGTTTTATAAAAGAATAAATTATTTTACTATTCTGACTTTAAGTACACCGTCAATATTAACAAGCTTCTGAACCATATCCTCTGTAGACTCTGAATCTATATCTACGATACAATATGCATAATCTCCACGGCTCTTGTTAATAATATTTGCAATATTTACACTTGCATCTGAAAATACATGTGTAATGCTGCTTATCATTGCCGGAATATTCTTATGTGCAATTGTAATTCTGCCCTTTGTATCACATGTACCCGCATCACAGTTAGGGAAGTTTACAGAATTTACAATATTACCATTCTCCATAAAGTTACGAATCTCATCAACAGCCATTATTGCACAGTTATCTTCTGACTCCTCTGTAGAAGCTCCAAGATGTGGTGTTGCAATAACATTTGGCATATTAACTACTGCAGGGTTAGGGAAATCTGTAACGTATTTTGCAACTTTTCCTGACTCAAGAGCTTCTTTCATATCATCATCATTTACAAGAGTATCTCTTGCCATATTGATGATAACAACTCCGTCTTTCATCTTTGCAAATGCTTCTTTGTTAAGCATTCCCTTTGTATCCTCAAGAAGAGGTACATGAATTGTAATATAATCACACTCTTTATAAATCTCATCATAAGATTTTACAATAGTAACATCTCTTGAAAGAGAAAGTGCATTGTGAACTGAAAGGAATGGGTCTACACCATATACTTCCATTTTCATACGGTTAGCTACGTTAGCTACAAGAACACCGATAGCACCAAGACCGATTACACCAATCTTTTTGCCCATAAGCTCTGTTCCTGCGAACTGCTTCTTTGCTTTCTCCATATCCTTGCTGATGTTAGCATTCTCTTTGTTCTCTTTTACCCAGTTGATACCACCAACGATATCACGCGCTGCAAGAAGCATAGAAGATACGAAAAGCTCTTTTACACCATTTGCATTTGCACCAGGTGTATTAAATACTACAATACCCTTCTTTGCACACTCATCAAGAGGAATGTTGTTTACACCTGCACCTGCTCTTGCTACTGCACAAAGATTATCAGATAACTCCATATCATGCATAGAAGCACTTCTTACAAGAACTGCCTCTGCCTCTGCAATATTCTCTGTCACTTTATAATCATCTGTAAGATTTTTAAGACCTATATCTGCGATAGGATTTAAGCATGTATACTTAAACATTATGCATTTTCCTCCTCAAACTTCTTCATGAACTCAACTAACTTCTCAACACCCTCTTTTGGCATTGCATTATAAATGCTGGCTCTCATACCACCTACTGAACGGTGTCCCTTAAGGTTCTCAAAACCTGCTGCCTTAGCCTCTGCTACGAACTTGGCATCAAGCTCATCATCACCTGTTACGAATGGTACATTCATAAGAGATCTGTCTTTAGGCTCAACTGTTCCCTTGAAAAGTTTGCTCTGGTCAAGGAAATCGTAAAGAATCTTAGCCTTCTCTTCGTTCTTCTGTTTCATCACCTCAAGTCCGCCCATCTTTTTGAGCCACTTGAATACTTTACCACATATATAGATACCATATGCTGGCGGTGTGTTGTAAAGAGAATCTGCATCCGCATGAGTCTTATACTGAAGCATTGTTGGTGTTCCCGGAAGAACGTCCTCTGTGATGAGGTCTTCACGCATAATAACGATAACCACACCTGCAGGTCCTATATTCTTCTGAACTCCACCGTAGATAACTCCATATTTAGAAACGTCAACCGGCTCTGATAAGAAGCATGAAGATACGTCTGCTACAAGAGTTTTTCCCTTTGTGTTTGGAAGCTCTTTAAATTTTGTTCCGTAGATTGTATTGTTCTCGCAAATATATACATAATCTGCATCCTCAGAAATAGGCAAATCTGAACAGTCTGGGATATACGAGAAAGTCTTATCTTCGGAGGATGCAATCTTATTTGCTGTACCATATTTAGATGCTTCCTGCCAAGCTTTCTTAGCCCACTGACCTGTTACAATATAGTCAGCAACTTTGTTTTTCATAAGGTTCATTGGTATCATAGCAAACTGCTGCGAAGCACCACCCTGAAGGAACATTACCTTGTAGTTATCTGGAATATTCATAAGGTCTCTTAAATCCTGCTCTGCTGTCTTAATGATATCATCATAAGCTTTCGAGCGATGGCTCATCTCCATAACCGACATTCCTGTTCCCTGGTAATCCATCATCTCATCTGCTGCTTCTTTTAATACCTCTTCCGGAAGTACCGCCGGACCGGCTGAAAAATTATAAACTCTGCTCACTTTTGTGTGCCTCCTTCTGTGTTACATATGCAACAATATTTATTACTAAGTCAGAGTGTTACCTCTGACACATTTAACATAATAATGCAAAATTTAACATATTACAACTATTATTTTTTATTAAGATCATTTTCATCGAAAACATCTTCAAGATTTTTTCCAGGTGCAACCATAGGAAATACCTTGTCGTCACTCTGAATCATACACTCTATTACCACAGGTACATCACTGTTTACAGCCTCACGAAGAACATCTTCAACCTGATCTTTCTCTGTGATTCTGTATGCTTTCGCACCCATTGCCTCTGAGAGTTTAACTATGTCAAGCTCATCATCAAGAACTGTATGTGAGTATCTCTGTCCGTAGAACAAAGTCTGCCACTGGCGTACCATACCAAGCACATGATTGTTAAATACAATCTCTATTATAGGAAGCTTGCTTCTTGATGCTGTGATAAGCTCATTCATATTCATTCTAAAACATCCATCACCTGCGATATTCACAACTGTCTTATTCGGGTTTCCTGCCTTTGCACCAAGTGCAGCGCCAAGTCCATATCCCATTGTTCCAAGTCCGCCTGAAGTGATAAGTGTGCGTGGTGCAAGATATTTATAATACTGTGCAGCCCACATCTGATGCTGTCCTACCTCTGTAGAAATTATGGCATCACCGTCTGTTATCTCATAAAGTTTCTCGATAATATATGGACCTGTAAGTACATCTTTATTATATGTAAGAGGAAGAGCATCCTTGCGTGCCATTACCTTGTCAATCCACTCTTTATGATAGAGCTGCTCAAGTCTTGAATTAAGAATGTCAAGCACTGATTTAACGTCTCCGATGATAGCAAGGTCTACCATGACATTCTTATTTACTTCTGCCTCATCTACATCTATCTGAATTATCTTTGCATTCTTTGCAAAATTAACTGTATTTCCTGTAACTCTGTCAGAGAAACGTGAACCGATTACAATTAAAACATCACACTCTGAGACACTTAAGTTAGCTGTCTTTGTTCCATGCATCCCAAGCATACCAACATAATAAGGGTCATCGCCTCTGAAAGCACCTTTTCCCATAAGAGTATCTGTTACAGGTGCGTCAACACGCTTTACAAAATCCTGTAATTCCTTATCAGCATTTGCAATAACAGCTCCACCACCGACAAAAATCATTGGTTTTACTGAATTGCGGATATATTTAACAGCTTTTTCAATGCTGACTTCATCAATCTTAGATGTCTCTCTTGGAATAATCTCAGGTATTTCTCTTACATACTCTGTCTCATCACTTGTGGCATTCTTTACAATATCAACAAGTACAGGACCCGGTCTTCCTGAACGTGCAATCTTAAAAGCACGTCTCATTGTAGGTGCAAGCTCTTTTACATCTTTTACAATAAAGCTGTACTTTGTTATAGGTGTTGTAACGCCGGCAATGTCTATCTCCTGGAAAGAATCCTTTCCAAGAAGAGGAAGACCTACATTACAGGTGATTGCTACCATAGGAACTGAATCCATATATGCTGTAGCAATACCAGTCACAAGATTTGTTGCTCCAGGACCGCTTGTAGCAAGGCATACACCAACTTTTCCAGTTGAGCGTGCATACCCGTCAGCAGCATGTGAAGCCCCCTGCTCGTGAGATGTAAGGATATGTTTTATCTCATCCTGATGACGATAAAGTTCATCATATATATTAAGTATGGCTCCTCCCGGATAACCAAACACTGTATCTACGCCTTGTTCTTTTAAACATTCAATAACTATCTGAGAACCTGTTAACTGCATTTTATCCTCCAAATTTTACTTTAATTCTAATATAGCTCCTCTGTCTGCCGATGTAACCATTGAAGCATATCTTGCAAGGTATCCTGTCTTAACCTTAGGCTCCTTTGGAGTCCATGCTTCTTTTCTCTTTGCAAGTTCTTCATCAGAAACTTTTACATTTATTGTATTTGCAGGAATATCTATAGCGATGATATCTCCTTCTTCAATAAGTGCAATTGGACCGCCAACTGCTGCCTCCGGTGAAACATGGCCGATTGAAGCTCCTCTTGATGCACCTGAGAAACGACCGTCTGTGATAAGTGCAACACTTGAACCAAGTCCCATACCTGCTATGGCAGATGTAGGATTGAGCATCTCTCTCATACCAGGACCACCCTTAGGTCCTTCATAGCGGATTACAACTACATCACCTGCAACAATCTTTCCACCCTTTATAGCTGCGATAGCATCTTCTTCACAGTCAAATACTCTGGCTGGTCCTTCATGTACCATCATCTCAGGAACTACTGCAGAACGCTTAACTACACAACTGTCTGGTGCAATATTTCCACGAAGAACTGCGATTCCGCCTGTCTGGCTGTATGGCTCCTCTATTGGACGGATAATCTCAGGATTCTTATTTACACATCCCTCGATATTCTCACCAACAGTCTTGCCTGTAGCTGTGATAAGGTCTGTGTGAAGAAGTCCCTTCTTGTTAAGCTCATTCATTACAGCGTAAATTCCGCCCGCCTCATTGAGTTCTTCCATATAATGATGACCTGCCGGTGCAAGGTGGCAGAGATTTGGTGTTCTTGCACTAATCTCGTTTGCGATATCAAGATTAATCTCAACACCTGCCTCATGAGCGATAGCCGGAAGGTGAAGCATTGTGTTTGTAGAACAACCAAGCGCCATATCTATTGTAAGTGCATTTTCAAAAGCTTTCTCTGTAAGAATATCTCTAGGACGGATATTTTTCTCAAGAAGCTCCATAACCTTCATACCTGCATGTTTTGCAAGTTTAATTCTCTGTGAATAAACAGCAGGAATTGTTCCATTTCCCTGAAGACCCATACCGATAGCTTCAGTAAGACAGTTCATACTGTTTGCTGTGTACATACCTGAACATGAACCACATGTTGGGCAGGCATTGCATACATAATTCTCTACGTCATCCTCTGTCATCTTTCCTGCTGCATGAGCACCTACTGCCTCAAACATAGAAGAAAGACTAGTCTTCTGTCCATTTACATGACCAGCAAGCATAGGGCCTCCACTTACAAATACTGTAGGTACGTTTACTCTTGCTGCTGCCATAAGAAGACCCGGTACATTCTTGTCACAGTTTGGAACCATTACAAGTGCA
>JAFPDA010000018.1 GCA_017425575.1 Lachnospiraceae bacterium
TCTACCACCTTCTGTTTTGCACGCTCACTTGTATAAGGCGGTGCATGGAAATACACTGCATCAATATATACACCTCTTTTTGATATCATATATCCGGCAACCGGACTGTCAATACCACCTGAAAGTAAAAGCATACCCTTTCCGGCTGTTCCAAGCGGCATACCACCAATACCAGGATACACCTTAGAATATACATATGCCTTATCACGCACTTCAACCCAGATATAAACTTCCGGTGAATGTACATCAACTCTCAGTTCAGGAAATCTGTTAAGAAGATATGCTCCCATCTCTATGCATACTTGCGGTGATGTATACTGATAATGCTTATCACTTCTCTTTGATTTTACCTTAAATGAGAAGTTACAGTTCTCATACTGTTTCTCAACAAAGTCTCCAACGACCTTTGTAAGATTATCCCATGATTTATCCTCGATAACTTCTACCGGACTGATAGCTGCAAGACCAAATACTCTCTGTAATGTCTCAATTACCTCATCAAAGTCAAAATCTCCCGAAGCCTCGACATAAATTCTTCCCTGCTCACGTGTTACTAAATACTCTCCATCTATCTTGGCAAGTCTTGCTCTTATCTGATCACAGAGTGCATTTTCAAATTTATATCTGTTTTTCCCCTTTATTCCTATCTCTGCATATTTTAATAAAAATCCCTGAACCATTTCAATCTCCATTTCTAAGCAACTTTATTTTCTTACAAATTTTCGAAGAGCAGGCAGCACTTCCTTAACCTGAGCCAGAGCGTAATCTATCTCTTCCTTTGTAGTATTAACCGAAAAACTAAATCTTAATGTTGAATCCAGAAGCTCATTTTTCACACCAATGGCTTTTAATGTTCCACTAAGCTCCGGATGATTTGATGAACATGCCGAACCCGAAGACACAAAAACTCCCTTCTCGGCAAGTGCATGAAGCATAACTTCACTTCTTATATTTCCAAAAGACACACTTACAATATGTGGTGCTGACGCTTTTATATCCTCTGTATCAACTGCATTTACAGTAACATCTTCAATCTTATTTATATTATCTATAAAATATTTTTTAAGTTCATACAGTCTCTCAATTTTTTCACTGTGAGCTGTGTAAATAATCTCTGATGCCTTTCCAAGACCTGCTATGGCTGGTACATTCTCTGTTCCAGAGCGCATTCCTTTCTGCTGCCCTCCGCCAAATATTATAGGACGTATTTTTGTTCTGTTTTTTATATATATAAACCCGCTGCCTTTAGGTCCATGTATCTTATGACCACTGACAGACATAAGGTCTATTCCAAGTTTTTTAGGAACAATCTTATATTTTCCATATCCCTGGATTGCATCTACATGAAAAAGTACTGATGGATTTTTCTTCTTTGCCGCATCACACAAAGCTTTTACATCAAGAACCGAACCCACCTCATTATTTACATACATTACAGAGATAAGAATTGTATCTTCTCTTATGGCATTCAGAAGCACATCCACTTCAAGCTGTCCTTTTTCATTGACAGGAAGATATGTCACTTCAAATCCAAGCTCCTCAAGATATGCAAGCGGTTCATGTACTGAAGGATGCTCAATCCTCGTAGTGATAATATGCTTTCCGGCTCTCATATTTGCTGTTGCAGCTCCTATAAGTGCCATATTATTTGATTCTGTTCCTCCTGATGTAAAAACAATCTCCCGGGCATCACATTTAAGCTGGGAACATATTATATCTCTTGCGTCGTTTATATACTTCTCAGCTATCATTCCCTTTGTATGCTTTGAAGAAGGGTTTCCAAAATCCTCCTCCATAAGAGTATTCATTATATCCCGTACTTCAGGAAATACAGAAGTCGTCGCTGCGTTATCAAGATACGCTTCCATTTATATCTTCCTCCATGTATTACATATATTTTACTTCTGAATTTTAAACATAAGAATTGAGACAAGCGTCATTCCGGCAGTCTCTGTACGCAAAATCCGCTTTCCAAGAGTGATAGGCTGTATACCCTTTGAAAAGGCGGATTCTACTTCTTCTTTTTCAAATCCGCCTTCTGGTCCAATAAATATGCCTATACTATTTTTGGTACACGCCTCATCAACTATCTTTCTAGACTGTTCTATCCCGTCCTGTAACTCATATGGTATCATATTGTACTCTAAGTCAGCTGCTATGTCAAACGCCTCTTTTAGAGATACCATTTCCGAGACCCTTGGAATAATTCCACGGCCAGACTGTTTTGCTGCTGCCTCTGCAATGGACTGCCATCTCTCCTGCTTTTTCTTTGCCTTGCTGCCGTCAAGTTTTACCACACATCTTTTCATGGAAACAGGCACAATATCTGTAACTCCAAGTTCCACTGCCTTCTGAATTATAAATTCCATTTTATCCTTTTTGGGAAGTCCCTGAAAAAGAACTATTCTACAGTCAAGTTCTGTGTCTGAAGACTGTTCCTTTTCAACATTAAGAATCACACTTTCCGGAGAAATCTCCCCAATCCTTGACACATAATCTTTTCCATTGCCATCACATGCAATTATCCAGTCCCCTTTTTCAAGTCTCAGAACATTTTTAATATGATTTACATCAGAACCTGTAATAACTATATTGTCTTCTTCTATCTGTTCTTCATTTACATAAAATCTGTACATAAAACTCCTCATTTCTGAACAAATTGTTGCTAAACCATTTGTTTTCGCTCATAAACAAATAGTTTAGCAACTTATCCACCCAAAATGCACTATTAAAGATAACTGTTTATATAACCACTCTGTCCAAGCATAGAATATGAACCTTTTGATGAATATGATGATGCATGTGTATTGGTATAAACTGTGCTATTTGATATTCTGTAACTTTCTTTAGCGTAGTTTGAAACAGTACTTCCATATGAACCTGCTCCCGAGAAAAGTGAACTTACCTTTGATACATTAGCATTTTTAAGCTTATCCTCGTCAAGTGAAAGTTTGTTATCTGCGCCAATAGTTATACCTATATCTGCCAGCATATTTTCATTTTTGGCTGTAGCTTTGACAGCATTTAAAGTTTTTTTCAGCACATTAGGAGAATTTAAATCATCCGTAGAATCCAAAAATGAATTATATGAATTTACAAATTCCTTAACTGCTCCTGCAATCTTGTCTTTGTCATATTTTGCAGTTCCATCCTCTGCCCTTCCTGTAGATTTATACAGTGTTTTATTTGAAAGTTTATCCAGAGATTTTGTAACCTTCTCAGCAGAAGATTTTGCATCTAAAAGAGCTGTTGTCGTGTCAGTTTCCTTCGAAGGTAACTTATGCGAACTCTGTGCTCGCTCTCCTTCCTCTGTCTTAGTATAATAAGCCTTCAAAAGCTTTCTATACGATCCGCTTTTTATAAGATTATAATCACTTGTGCTGGCACTTAATACAGAATACATATCTGACAGTCCATCTAAATTATTCCTATTTGATGAAGAGCCAAACATCATTCCTATAAGATTTGCATTTGAGCTTGCTGTAACTGAAAAATTTGCCATAATACCACTCCCTTTTTTATTTAATCCGATAACTGTAAAGCGTTAATACCTACATATATTATATCATATTTTTTGTAAATAATCTTTAGCTTATTTTCTATTTTTTTGTATTATCTTTTACCTTTTTTCTTTTTGTTCCACGTCTTTTCACGCCACTTTTCTTTTCTAGGCCTTATAAGACAATGTGGTTCAAATCCTATCAGGTCTGTTCTTCCTGTCTTTATGAGAGCCTCTTTTACAAGTTCATAGTTTGCAGGATTGCGGTACTGCATCAGCGCTCTCTGCATAGCTTTTTCATGTGGATTTACCGGCACATATACCTTTTCCATATTACGTGGATCTACCCCTGTATAATACATACATGTGGATATTGTTGAAGGTGTGGGATAAAAATCCTGTACCTGTTCTGGCATATATCCCAAGTCTCTCAGATATTCTGCAAGTTTCACTGCCGATTCAAGAGTTGAACCCGGATGTGAAGACATAAGATACGGAACAAGGAACTGCTCCTTGCCTGTCTTTTTATTTACTTTCTGATAACGTCTTACAAATGCTTCATATACTGAGTTTTGAGGTTTGCCCATCATAGAAAGAACTTCATCCGCAATATGTTCAGGTGCAACCCTTAACTGTCCGCTTATGTGGTATTTGCACAATTCTTTTATAAAAGTATTATCTTTATCTGCCATCAGATAATCAAATCTTATTCCGGAACGCACAAATACCTTTTTCACATTCGGAAGGTTTCTTAGTTCTCTGAGAAGAGAAAGATAATCAGAATGGTCTACTTTAAGATTTGGACAAGGCTTAGGGAAAAGACACTGCTTTCCTGTGCAGACACCTTTCTCAACCTGTTTTTCACATGCCCTGTGTCTAAAATTTGCAGTAGGTCCTCCAACATCATGAATATATCCCTTGAAATCTTTTTCACCTGTCATCAGTTCTGCTTCTTTTATAATAGACTCATGACTTCTTGTCTGCAATACCCTTCCCTGATGAAATGTCAGTGCACAGAAATTACAGCCGCCAAAACAGCCACGATTGCTTGTAAGACTGTATTTTATCTCCGAAAGCGCCGGCACTCCTCCAAGCTTCTCATAAGAAGGATGGTAAGCTCTCATATACGGAAGCGCATATACATCGTCCATCTCAATCTCTGTAAGCGGTCTTGCCGGAGGATTCTGGACAATATACATATGGTCATTATATTTTTCCACAAGTCTCTTTGCCGTTATATGGTCTGTATTGCAATACTGGATATAAAAACTCTCTGCATATTTACGCTTGTCTGCCTTCATCTCATCATATGACGGAAGAGTCACTGCATCATACACACTTTCAAGAGATTTTGCCTTATACACAGTACCATTTATAAATGTAATATCCTGTACATCAATACCGCTGTCAAGAGCCTCTGCAATCTCCACTATCGGAAGTTCACCCATTCCATAGACAGCTATGTTTGCCTGAGAGTCTACAAGAATTGAATGTTTAAGGCTGTCTGACCAGTAATCATAATGTGCAAGTCTTCTAAGGCTTGTCTCTATACCACCTATAATTATAGGAATCTGCTTATACACTTTTCTTATGAGATTAGAGTAAACAATAGTGGCATAGTCAGGTCTCTTTCCAGTCACTCCGCCAGGAGTATATGCATCCTGACTTCTTCTCTTTTTAGAGACTGTATAATGATTTACCATTGAATCCATATTTCCTGCCGAAACAATAAATCCAAGTCTTGGTTTGCCAAATACACATATACTGTTATCATCTTTCCAGTCTGGCTGTGCAATAAAACCTATTTTATATCCTCTTGATTCAAGTACTCTTGTTATTATCGCTGCTCCAAAAGATGAATGGTCTACATAGGCATCACCACATACGTAGACAAAGTCCACCTCATCCCAGCCTCTTTTTTTCATATCTTCTTTACATACAGGCAAAAAATCACTCATAAATCCTCCAAATACTTCTTCAAAAATTGCTCTATTCACTATGTTATGCTATACTTATCTGCATGTCAAAATTATAATATAAATATCCAGAAAGGAAAACAACATGAAAAACTTAATATTTTTTGATATAGACGGAACAATAGTTACAGAGAAAGATGGCAGACATTTTATCCCTGACAGTTTTTTTGATACTTTAAAACTGCTTAAGGAAGCTGGAAACCTCTGTTTTATAAATTCAGGACGTGCTCTTTCCGAAATAGAAGATTTTCTTCTAAATCTCGGAATGGACGGTCTTATCTGCGGCTGTGGCACATATATAAGCTATAATGGCAAAGAACTTTTCCACAAAACCATTCCTCTTGAGCTTGGCAATGAAATCATCAAAGATTTACACACCTATAAACTCCAGTGGCTGCTTGAGGGAAAATCAACTCTTTATTACAGCTCACTGCCTTATACAACACACATAGGAGATTTTAAAGAAAATCATATGCTGACTTTCCCTGATATATGTTCTCTCGTTTCTCCTGAAGATGCACATGACCTTGCATTTGACAAATTCTGTATATGCCTCTCAGACGAAAGCAACTTCGAGCCATTTTATAATAAATACAAAGAGGTTCTTACATTTATAGACCGTGGAAATTCTTTCTATGAAATAGTTCCTGTTCCATATTCCAAAGCAAGCGGCATGCAGTTTTTAATGGATTACTTCGATATCCCGCTTGCAAACACATATGCTATAGGTGACAGTACAAACGACCTGCCAATGTTAGATTTTGCCGGTACAGGCATAGCTATGGGTGGCAGTCCGAAAGAAGTCACAGTTTCTGCTGATTATATCACAACATCTGTTATCGACGATGGCATATACAACGCAATGAAACATTTTAATCTGATCTGATATTATTTCATTTTAAATGCATTCATATCTTTTTTATACAACTTTTCAAGAACTGATTTATATATCATTATGAGATAGGCATCTACGAAACAATATTTGTTAGCAAGAAATTCAAGCAGCTTGTAAATAAAACATATTCCCATAAGCAAAAGTGCGGCACAGGTAATTATATGGTCAAGCTGCAGTGCAATCAAAAATATATCGGCCAGTATATAAAATACAAATATACCTGAAAATCCCCTGCCAACCCTTAATGAATGTTTCAATGTTTCCGTAAGAATTTCTATCTTCTCTTTGATATATTCTTCATTTTCTTGTTTGAGCTGTTCATACATATCAACAAATATCTTTTTATCCTCAAGTTTTGTTTTTGAAATAGTACTTTTCTCAACCTCTTCTTCACACATCTTTACATACATAACATATTTGGATTTTCCAAACTGCTTTTTTAAACATTTCCTAAAAATATTCATCAATATTCTCCACTTCAAAGTTTATATAAAGTACCCCCGCCTGCAAAGACGGGGGTACTTTAATTTCTAAGATTTGACAAATTATAAACTATACAGTTCATTAAGTATTTCCATCGCTTCATCATACTCAAAATTCTGAATACTGTCATATATGGACTGTAGCTTTTCTGCCCGAATACCTTCGCTGCTATTCAGCATTGTCTCAAGGGTTTCTGTAATCTCAATATATTCAAAATTATCAATACTTTCCTTAAGACTGTCAAGACTCTGGATAAACTCACTGTCACCCATGCTCACACCTGCTTTTTTAGCTGCTGTTCTCTCTTTATATTCTACGCATACTTTTTCAAGCTGTTCATAAAATTTGTAAATGTCCTGCATATACTGATCCATCTGTTGATGAACATATTCATTTTCAGACTCCTTTGCCGCAAATTCCATCATTTTAGAATCATTTGCAAGATCATCTGCGCCTATATTCAAAAATATTCCCTTAAGACTGTGAAAATGAAGAGAAAGTGTATCCATCTGCTCTGTGTTTCGTATTATATCTATCTTATTATAATTCTCATAAATATTTCTCACAGAAACTCCAAGCACTTTCATATAGTTTTCTAAACTGCCTGCCATAAGAGAAATACCTTCTGCATAATTAAGTCCATCAATAGCTGATAAAAAAGCTGTTGCGTCTTCATTATCATCACTGTTATCCTGAATCTTTGCATCTTCACTCATAAATCCATACTCAACAAGCTTATGTTCAAGATCATCTGAACTGACAGGCTTTTTAAGTACACAATCTGCTCCTGCCTCATCAAAAAGACCTATCACCTGTGTATCCACAGTTGCTGATACACCTATTATAACAGGTTTCTTTCTATCCTCTGAGACAAATACAATCTGTTTTGTAGCCTCAAGGCCATCCATATCCGGCATAAGGTAATCCATCATAATAATATCATATTCCTTACTGCATACGCGTTCTATGGCCTCCATGCCAGATTCAGCTGTATCTGATTGTATTCCATAACGCTCAAGCAAAGTAGATAATACAACTGCATTTGCCATATTGTCATCCACTACAAGCGCTTTTATGTCATTTAAGTTTTCTCCCATATGCTCTCCATTCTTTTAATTATTTAATAATTGATTAGAGTTTGAAAAGGTCTGAATTTTCATTGCTGAGAAAATGTCTTTTAACACCAAAATCAATAATTAAAATGTCTTAAAACTATATACTGTTACGCTCTCATACTCTTCGCCAGCTTTAAGTACTGCACTTGGAAATCCCTCTGTATTTATTGCATTTGGATAATTCTGTGTCTCAAAACATGCAGCAGCAAAGTTTCCATAATGTGTACCGTCTTTTCCATTTGGCTCATCAAGTGTATTTGCTGTATAAAGCTGCATACCCGGCTGGTCTGTGTATACCTCCATAAGACGACCCGAATCATTAGCTCTGAACTGGGCAGCCTTTCTCACTGTTACAACATCTGAATCTCTGATAACAAAGTTGTGGTCAAAACCATCTATAACCTTACCCTCTTTGTCAGTCTGTCCAATACCGCTCTTTACTGTTCTAAACTCTCTGAAATCAAGTCCTGTTCCCTCTACATCACTAAATGTTCCGAGTGGAATAAGAATGTCATCAACAGGTGTGTACTGGTCTGACTCAATCTGAATCTCCTGTTCAAGAATATCCTTACACTTATGGCCACCCTTTCCAAGATTGAAATATGAGTGGTTTGTAACATTTATAATAGTATCTGCATCTGAAACTGCATAATACTCAATCATAATCTCATCATTATCGTTTACAGTATATGTAACAGTGATTGTAAGATTGCCAGGACATCCCTGCTCTCCATCAGGACTGAGTCTTGTGAAAGAAATTCTGTCCTCCTCAGCACTCTCCTCACATGACACATCATACATACACTCATTATATCTTACAAAACCACCATGGAGACAGTTTGTACCTTCATTCTGATCTACTTTATACTCTTTGCCATTTAAAACAAATTTCCCTTCTGAAATACGATTTGCATATCTTCCTACAAAAGCTCCAAAGCTAGGCTTATTATCCTCATATAATTTAAGGTCATCATATCCGAGAACTACATTTTCAAATACATCATCTCTGTCAGGAACAATAATCTCTGTTATAACAGCTCCGAGATTTAAAAATTTTACTTCCATTCCATTGTGGTTTTTAAGTGTATACTCATAAACCTGCTGACCATCTTTACTTGTTCCAAATTCTTTTTTTGTTATACCCATTTTGCTAAATCCTCCATAAATAACATCTGATTATATTAGTATATCAGACACTCCTATATTTTACAAGTAACACAAACCTTTTCAATGTCATACTGTTTAAATAATTTTACCATCTGTTCATCTATTATCTCCCCGCTTACAGCAATAGGAACTGCCGGAGGACATGAAATTGTCTCAGATGCACAAATTCTTCCAAGAGAAGCTTCTGTATCAACATATTCAGAGGCAGAAAACACAGCCTCTCTTATTGTCATAATTCTTTCAGGTGTTTTCTGATATATATTTTCATATACTATAGGAGCTTTTTTTTCCCTGACAATACAGCTTTGCTTACACCATCTGGCTGCTCTCTCAAAATCTGTCTTATCATTCTGTGGAGTAATCATCAGTACAACAAACTGCCTGTCTGAATATTCACATTCTATATCGTATCTGCGAAGTTCATTGGCAGCATAATCTCCTGTATAGCCTGAAGCAGCAGCATCTATAACTATCTTAAGAGGCTCTGTATCAACAATACATACACCATTTTCCTTCATAAACTCCTTTATTTTTTCAACATTCCGTATACATTCTGAAAGTTTTTTGTCATATCCGTCTGCAAGATATCTGTTACATAAATCTAATGACTGCATTATCAGATATGACGGACTTGTAGAACCAAAAACTGTAAAATATTTATTTATACCGTCTCTGTACCTGCCAGTATATTTATCTGATATATGAATATACGCTCCTCCGGTAAGCACTGGAAGGGTTTTGTGTGCAGAGTCACAGCATATCGCTGCCCCAAGCTGTATAGGATGCAGATTTTTCTCCAAAAACGCAAGATACGCCCCATGAGCATTGTCAACTGCAAGTGGTATATCATACTTATCACACACTTCTGAAAGTCCCTTTATATCTGCTATATTACCAAGATAATCCGGTGAAGTAACATATACACAGACAGGCATATTGCCTTTATCACAACAGTCACTCAATTTTTTGTCAAGTACCGATATATCAAGTATATTCTCACATATATTGCCACTCTGTTCTGACAATATAAACTCAACATCAATGTCAAGCAGTGCACACGCATCTATCATGGCACGATGTACATTTCTCGCCGCTATAATATACGGACGCTTCTCTCGTTTATCTCTTTTTACATCATCTATTATTACTGCCAGCATTGTTTTTATACAATGAGACGAGCCCTCAGTAGAATAAAAGGTTTCCCCCGATTTAAAAAGAGCCGATGCATTCAGCTGGCTCTTCTTTATTATTCCCTCTGCATGGCTCAGTACATCTGCACCTTCTATCTCAGTAATATCCATCGCTTCACACTCTAACAGCACATTTGCTCCTTTGTGCCCCGGCATATGAAATCTCGTCTTTTTACTCTCACAATAATTTTTCACAAAATCATAAACAGGTGTATCCATCTTTGTCTCCCAAAACTTATTGTAACAGTTCAGCTTTAACTTTTGTGAAGCTGAACTGATTTACTTTTTTCAAAACTATTATGTAAAGTTATCTTTATAAAATTAGATAGCATAAAAACAAAAATATCTTCGCAAGGACTGTTGCGAATTTAGTATCGCTACGAGCGAAGCGAAAGCGTGTCCTTAAGGGGATAATTTCTATTTTTTTGCATCACGGTTTGACTCTTCTTCATCCTCTTTATTCTTGTATACTACTCTGTATATAAGCATATATGCATACAAAAAAACAGGGACAATTATAGTTGCTCCAATACTTGCAAGAAACATAGAATGTGCACTCTCAGTTGCAAAAAGAGCTGTAATAAACGTCATCGCATACATCCCGACAAGTATAATAACACCTGCTATCGCAAATATCTTTTTTAGCTTCTTCAAAATATTCCCTCCTTTTATGCGTCAATCCTCATGTATATAACGAAAATACTCTTTTATATTCTTTTCATATCCATTATCTGACGGCTCATAGAATTTCATTCCTACAAGTTCATCCGGAAGATACTGCTGTTCAACATAATGCTTTGGATATATATGTGCATATTTATATCCAGTGCCGTGACCAAGTTTTTCTGAACTCTTATAGTGGGCATCCTGAAGATGTGCAGGAACTCCGTTTACCTTTTTGTTTTTTACAACTTCCATGGCTTTGCTTATTGCCTCAACAGCAGAATTACTCTTAGGCGCACTTGCGACATAGGTTACTGCCTGTGAGAGTATTATCTGGCTTTCCGGCATTCCAACTCTCTCCACAGCCTGTGCCGCACTGACTGCAACCACAAGAGCCTGTGGATCAGCATTTGACACATCCTCAGCAGCACATATCATTATTCTTCGGGCTATAAATCTCACATCCTCACCCGCATAAAGCATTTTTGCAAGATAATAAACTGCCGCATCAGGATCTGAACCTCTCATGCTTTTTATAAATGCCGATACAGTATCATAGTGATTATCACCTGTCTTGTCATACCTAACAACTCTTTTCTGAATGCATTCAGAGGCAACCTCAAGTGTTATATGGATTATACCATCCTCACTTCTGTCTGTCGTAAGTATACCAAGCTCTATGGCATTAAGCGCAAGTCTTGCATCTCCCCCGGATATATCGGCAAGAAACTCAAGGGCATCATTGTCAATCTGTGCTTTATAAGAACCCATGCCTTTCTCAACATCATTAACTGCACGCAGTATAAGAGTTTTTATATTGTCAATTGATAAAGTTTTGAGTTCAAATACTATTGAGCGTGATATCAGCGCTCCATTCACCTCAAAATAAGGATTCTCAGTTGTTGCACCGATAAGTATTATCGTTCCATCCTCAACAAAGGGCAAAAGATAATCCTGCTGCCCTTTATTAAATCTGTGTATCTCATCGACAAACAATATTGTCTTCTTACCATACATCCCCGCATTATTCTTTGCCTTCGCAACGACATCTTCCATATCTTTTTTGCCGGCAGAAGTAGCATTTATCTGCATAAACTCCGCACTTGTAGTATTAGCTATAACCTTTGCAAGAGTTGTCTTTCCTGTGCCCGGCGGACCATAAAATATTATGGAGCTGAGTTTATCTGCTTTTATCGCACGATACAGAAGCTTTCCCTCTCCTATAATATGCTCCTGTCCAACCACTTCCTCAAGTTTTGCCGGTCGAAGCCTGGAGGCAAGCGGAGATTCCTGCTCCTTATTTTTCTCTCTCATATAATCAAATAAATCCATGACTTATACCCTGTCTTAATCCTCAAAAACTACTGCTTCACCATCAATTTCTGCAAAATAAAGCTTATCACTTATATCGATAGAAGCCTGTCCTGACGAAGCCTCTGTCACCTTTTTTTCAAGCGCATGAACTTTATCCTCAGGTGCAAGTACAACCATCTGCACCTTATCACTGTAAACTGTATCAAGCACGGCAAGCTCAAGCTGTGCAGCGATATACTGAAGCTTACCTATTCCATTATAATCTGTATCAATAGTCAGCTTACGTCCCACCTGCTTTGTTACCACCTGGCTTTCTGCAAGTCCTGCCTGTGCCGCCTGGGAATAAGCACGCACAAGACCTCCTGTTCCTAGCAAAGTTCCACCAAAATATCTTGTAACTATAACAAGTACATTGTGAATACCTGCACCTGTAATAACCTCAAGAATAGGTCTTCCGGCCGTACCTGACGGCTCACCATCATCACTGCACCTTGTTATCTCTCCACGTTCTCCAATAACAAATGCATGGCAGTTATGACGGGCATCCCAGTATTTTTTCTTTGTTTCCTCTATAATGCCGAAAGCCTCTTCCTCGCTCTCCACCGGAAATACATTAGCTATAAATCTGGACTTTTTTTCAACTATCTCACCAGAACCGCCATTGTACACTATCTTATGTTCTACCATCTAAACTTCCTCTTTATTCTGCTCTATATTTTCTGCTGCATGATGTTTTCCAATTCTTATTTTTTTACCTTCTTTATGAATCTTATGAGCCTGTGCTCCAAGACTCACAACCGCACTCAGTATAAGAAGCACATAAAAACTGGCTCCTCTGCTGAGAAGCATCGCAGATACAGCTTTACTCCTGCCCATCACAGGTGCAAAAAGTTTTACAAAAAAGCCTTCATTGACACCAACACCACCAGGAAAAGGCAGTATATCAATACATACCGCAACAAAGCTCTGGAGCGCTGTTATCTGAAAACATGTATACTCACTAAAACCAAGTGATTTATACACAAACCAGGTTATTACAAAATATGCCAGTCTCTGGACTATTGTTATCCCAAGCACCACAACCGCTGTTCCTATATGGCTTCTCATATATTCTGCACCTTCCTGGTATGATGCAAGCAGATGGTCTAACTTCTTTTCAATCTTTTCTTTCTTCTTTACAATTCTTAATTTATGAAGTAACCATGTACAAAAATATGCTATGTTTTTCGCTCCATTTTTAGAAAATACTATTATGGAATATAAAAATATTGAGACAACATTTACAGCTATTCCCACGATAAACAGCCACATATATTTCCCGAGATAATGCCTTGCAAACCCCGGAGAAATCAGAAATACTGCAAGTTCAATAACAATAAGTGCAATTTTGTATATTATAGTCCAAAAAAGGAGCGCCACTGAGGACGCACCCATATTTACACCATCAGAATTCATATAAATCACCTGCATAGGCTGTCCGCCAGATGCCGATGGTGTTATTGCATTGAATAAAAATTCAACAAAGGTATATGTCACACTCTTTAACAGGCTAAGCTTTTCTCCAAGTGATTTAAGTATTATTTTTATCGATACTCCCTGTAAAACAATAAATACAACCGCCGCAACTGAAGCTAAAAACATATACGTTTTATCTGCTTTCTTAAGTGCAGACATTATCTCATATAAATCCTGGTCTTTCAGAAGCACAAAAAATACGGCTCCCAGAAGAAACAACATAAAAATAATGTTTATATAATATTTCTTTTTCTGCATTATTCCCTAATCTGTCCCTCTCCGTTGATAAGATATTTAAATGTAGTAAGCTCTGTAAGTCCCATAGGACCTCTTGCATGAAGTCTCTGTGTAGATATTCCTATCTCTGCACCAAAGCCAAACTCTCCACCATCTGTAAATCTCGTAGAGCAGTTTACATATACACAGGCAGAGTCTATCTCTTTCTGGAACTTCTCTGCATTTTTATAATTATTTGTAACTATACATTCAGAATGACCTGTTGAATATTTTGAGATATGCTCAATTGCCTCTTCTATATCAGAAACAACCTTAACTGTCATAATATAATCGTCAAACTCTGTATCATAATCCTCATCTGTTGCCGGAATAACGCTGTCTCCAAGGATTTTTATAGTCTCATCACAACCCCTGAGTTCAACATTATGCTCATCAAGTCTTTTCTTTATAAGTGGAAGTATCTCTGATGCTATACTTCTATGTACAAGACAAGTCTCAAGTGCATTACATACACTTGGTCTCTGTGTCTTTCCATTATCTGTAAGCTCCACAGCCATATCAAAGTCTGCGCTCTCGTCTATAAATATATGGCAGTTTCCACTTCCTGTCTCAATAACAGGAACTGTTGCATTGCTTACAACTGCTTTTATAAGACCTTTACCTCCCCTAGGGATAAGTAAATCTATATATCCATTAGCCTTCATCATCATTGTTGATGTCTCTCTTGAGGTATCGGCTACAAGCTGAACGATATCCTCCGGGAAACCACATTCCGCAACAGACTCACGCATTATATCCATCAGTACTTTGTTGGAATTTATAGCCTCTTTACCCCCCCTTAAGATAACAGCATTTCCACTTTTTATACAGAGCGATGCCGCGTCCACTGTAACATTTGGTCGTGACTCATATATGATACCTATTACTCCCATAGGAACTCTTGTCTTTGTAATCTTCATTCCGTTAGGACGAACAAAACCTTCAACCACCTGACCAACAGGGTCTTTGAGACCTGTGAGTTCTATACAGGCATCTGCTATACCATTTATTCTCTCCTCCGTAAGTCTGAGTCTGTCTACCATTGCTTCTTTTATTCCATTTTCAACAGCACAGTCTATATCTTTCTCATTCTCTTTAAGGATTCTGTCCACATTTTTTCTTAAATTTCCGGCTATAACCTCAAGAATCTTATTTTTCTGTGCAGTTGACGCATTTGCTATGCTTTTCTTTGCCTCTTTAGCTTTAATTCCAAGTTTTTCAATATAATTTTTTTCCATTTGTCATTCATCTCCATTTTTAATTATTTAATATAGCTTTTGAACATGCGATTGCAAGCGAACCTGCCCCGATATGGCATGAAACACTGAGAGAGAGCGGTGCCATATCAACCTTGTCCACTCCAAATTTCTCTTTTATTACACCAACAAATTCAAGTGCTGCCTCCTCATTATTGGAATGTGCTACCTCGAAATGTATATTATTTACATTCCCACCAAAACGATTATTTATATCTGCTTCTATGGCAGAAAGCATCTTATTTATACCCTGTTTCTTTGTTCTTGCAATACTAAATGCATCAAGTTTCTCTCCCTGTATCTGAAGCACAGGCTTTAATTTAAGTGCTGAGCCAAGTGCTGCCGCCGCCGGAGTAATTCGTCCACCCTTCTTAAGATATTTGAGCGTATCAAGCATGATATAGATACTTGAATCAAATTTTACTTTTTCAAGATACTCTTTTATCTCAAGAGCTGACATTCCACGCTCTGCAAGTTCCATCGCATCCAGTACAGACTGTCTCTGTGTTACAGAAACTCTCTGGTTATCAACAACCTGAACCTTTCCATTATAATCCTCTGCAAGCATCATTGCTGTACCACAGGAACCTGAAAGACCACTCGACATAGGTATATATACTACCTGTTCTGCTTCCTCCAGTGCCTTATCCCATATGTCCATGATAGAATCAGGAGACGGCTGCGAAGTAGATATATCAACATCACTTTCAAGCTTCTGATAAAACTCTTCCTGTGTAAGACTGAGCTCCTCAAAGAAAAGTTCCCCCTCTATAAGAAACGGCATAGGTACAAGACCTATTCCAAGCTCCTTAGCCTCTTTTATCGTAATACCACTGTTACTATCTGTAATAATCTTTATAGCACTCATGATTTTCTCCATTTCAAAATTCAAGATTTACTTTATACATAATTAGATTTAATTATAATTTATTTTCTTATTATTTACAACATTTATATTTCGTAGTATCATGTAGATTATTGTTACCGTACAGACACAAGCCTGACACTTGCTGTCAAGCTATGCACTAATGGGTAAATTTTGCAAGATTATTATTTGTGTTAAACTCTGACACAACATGGAGGTTTTTTATGCATCGTTTTTTACGTGCCATTGGATTTAGCAATATAAATTCACGCAAAGATATGGATAAACTTATAGGTATAATCATGGACCAGCCAAAGCTTGTGAAAAAAGCTGATACCGAAAATGATTCTACTTATACTGAGATAACAAAAGAATTTGCGCCTCATACCGGAATCACTCTCAGAGGAGACTATGATAAACTGGGATTCTTTCACCTTGACCACTATTTTCCTTATTGCGAGAGTACTGTGATAACTTCCCATATTGATACAACTATAAATAAACGTGTAGATACAAATGCCTTTACAGGAATGTGTGATGATTTAAGACTTGGCATATCCCTGATTTTCTATCTTCAGAATGCAATTGACTATATGAAACTGCACTGCCAGGATAATATTCCCCAAAGAGCAAAGCTTTCACTTTCCGGACTGTCATTGCAGGGCTGTATACTGCTCGGAATTGACCAGACTGAAGCCGCAAAAGAAAAACATAATTATGACGTTTTAATGAGAAGCCACCTTATAGCAAAGGCAAGAAACGGTGATCAGGAAGCGATAGACAATCTCACCATTGACGAGATTGATTTAAGCTCAAGAATAAACAAGCGAATAAAACATGAGGATTTATACAGCATAGTAGAAACAACCTTTATTCCATACGGCTCTGAATCAGATAATTATTCTATAATCGGAACCATACTCAAATCCCAGAGTTTTGTAAATCCATATACAAATGAAGAAATATACCAGCTTCTTATAGACTGTAATGATATTATTTTAAATGTCTCCATAAATAAACTCGACCTTGTAGGTGAACCTGCAGCTGACAGACGTTTTAAAGGTACCATATGGATGCAGGGACATGCTGATTTCCCACAAATTTAAACAGCCGTTTGCGATTTTCGCAAATGGCTGTTTTTCATCTAAATTTATCTTGATATATTAGGCGTATCTGCTGTCTTTTTAGAATAGCCTGTCTCATCCTTCTCAAGACGGACTCCGTCACTGTATCTTATATGCATATTGCATATCTCGTCAGGTTTTGTCCCCTTGGCAAAATATTCTGTCATTGTAGTATCTCCGCCCATGGCCTGGGCACATGTAGAAGAATCTGCCAGTTTCCCTGACTTTGTACATATTTTACATGACACAATACCTTTAGGCTTATAGAATTTTTTATTGGAAAGCTTCATCTTTTTATGAATCTTTTCCATTATGTCTCTCCACATTATCTTACAGTAATTTTCTGATTTCTGTGGTGTATTCATGTCATATCCCGACCATATGCCGGCAGTATAATATGGTGTATATCCCTCAAACCAGAAGTCCGTATTATCAGAGGTAGTACCTGTCTTTCCAGCCTGAGCCATATCAATATTCTTAAATTGGGCAGACTTTCCAGTACCCTCTTTTATTACATCCTGCATTGCACTGGTTAAAAGCCATGATGTTGATTCTTTCATAACCCTCTTTTTGGTAAAAGAATTTTTAAGGATAACCTTGCCCCGGCTGTCTACAATCTTTGTATAAAGTATAGGCTGGATATAATTACCTCCATTTGCAACACTTGCATAGGCAGATGTAAGTTCAAGATTTGTCACTCCATCAGTTATGCCTCCCAAAGCCGTAGGAAGCTGTATATCTGTATATGTGCTTCCATCTTCCGTTGTTCTCTTTTCTACAAGTGTAGTAAAACCAAGATTAAGCAGATAATCATATCCTGTGCGTGGTGTAACTTTTTCAAATGTCTTTACAGCTGCTATATTATTTGACCATACAATTGCCTGTCTGAGAGTTATCAGTCCCTTATATCCGCTTTTGTCCCAGTTGTTTACATGGGTTTTGGTTCCCGGATAAAAATAAGGTGCATCGTCAACCACATCAGCAAGTGTCATTCCACAGGTATCAAGCGCCGGAAGATATGTTGAAAGAATTTTAAAGGTTGAACCTGGCTGTCTCAGTGAAGCTGTTGCCCTGTTAAGTGTTCTGTCTGCCTCTTTTTCTCCACGTCCACCGACAATTGCATTGACAATACCTGTATTCTGGTCCATAAGCACAACCGATACCTGTGGCTGTTTTATAAAACTTATCTTCTCTGAAACAAAGTTTTTGCCACTTGCCAGTACATATTTTTTAAATTTTTGTATATACTTTTTAGCCGATTTTTTTTCCTTAAAATAAAGACTTATATCCTTATCTTCCACAGAACTAAAATATTCTTTTATATCATTTTCTGTATATGTCTCAGTAGCCTCACCCGATAATACAACAAGATTATACGAAAGATAATTTAATGTACCGTCAGAGTAATATTTATCATCGTTTACTACATCGTCGCAGATTTCCTGCAGTGCTTTTTTCTGGCACGAGTATATATTGAGCCCTCCCCTGTAAAGTGCGTTGTAGGCCTGTGTCTCAGTATATCCAAGCTGCTGCTTTAAATCTGTTATGACACTTTCAATAACAACATCGACATAGTATGAATTTACTGTTCTCTTCTGCTCTGATTTTTTTCTGTCTATCTCTAATATCCTGCTGTATACATCATCACCAAGTGCATCCTCATATTCATCCTCGGATATATAACCATTGTCAAGCATTGCCTTCAACACAAGTTTACGCTTTGTTTTGTTACTTTCAGGATTAGTAATCGGATTATATTCTGACGGGTTCTGTGTAATACCCGCAATAACCGCTGCCTCTGACAGCGAAAGTTCTGAAACATTCTTGTCAAAATACCTTCTGCTTGCGGTTTCCACTCCGAGAGTATTCTGCCCAAGATTTATGGTATTCAGATAATATTCAAGAATCTGGTCTTTATCCATGTCATTCTCAAGCCGCACAGCAAGACACTGTTCCTGAATTTTTCTTTTAATTCTGGCAAAAAAGGTCTTTTCATTTCCACCTTCAAAGACCTGATTTTTGAGTAACTGCTGGGTAATCGTACTCGCTCCCTGCTGTGTTCCGTTATCTTTTGATATTCCCGAATACAGGGCTCTTATTACAGCTCTTACATCAATGCCTTTATGCTCATAAAATCTTGCATCTTCTATAGCTATAAAAGCTTTCTGTACATGTTCAGGGATATCTTCTATAGCTACATATATCCTGTTTGCATCAGAACCTACAAGTGTCTGTATGACATTTCCATCCATATCATAAATCTTGGTGGCGTACCCCTGAGGCATTATCTCTATCTCATTAAGCTTTGGTGCACTGTCAATAAGACCACTGACAACACCTGCCACACAGCACCCTGCCACCAGCAGAACTGAAATCAGAAGCAAAGCTATTCCAATATATACATACATATATACTCTGTTTATTATTTTTGCATTAGAAGTGCTAAGCCTTTTAATTTTATTTTTTACCTGCTGCTCACTGTAATTCATAAACACCTCTTAACTGATTAAACAACAACTGCCGCAATGTAATACACTGCGACAGCCATCCTATAGTAATATTTATTAACGATAAATAATCTCTGATCTCTTAGGACCATTAGATACCATTTTAACAGGTACTCCAAGCTCTTTCTCGATAAATTCAATATATTTACGGCAGTTCTCTGGAAGTTTATCATACTCCTTGATACCACGAATATCACATTTCCAGCCTGGAAGAACTTCATATACAGGCTTAGCCTTTGCAAGTTTAGCTGTAACAGGGAAATCTTTTGTAACTTCACCATCTATCTCATATCCAACACATACCGGAATCTCATCAAGATATCCAAGACAGTCAAGTACAGTAAGTACAACCTCTGTTGCTCCCTGAATCTCACAGCCATAACGTGATGCCACTGCGTCAAACCATCCCATACGGCGTGGACGGCCTGTAGTTGCACCATACTCTCCGCCATCTCCTCCGCGCTTACGAAGTTCCTCAGCTTCTTTCTCATCGAGAATTTCACTTACAAACTCACCTGCACCAACGGCACTTGAGTAAGCTTTTACTACAGTTACTATCCTCTTAATCTCATAAGGAGGAATACCCGCACCTATCGCACCATATGCAGCAAGTGTAGATGAAGATGTAACCATTGGATAAATACCATGATCCGGGTCTTTAAGTGAACCAAGCTGTCCCTCAAGGAGAATGTTCTTTCCTTCTTTGATAGCATTGCGAAGATATGCTGATACATCACATACATAAGGAGCAACCATATCACGATACTCATGTAAAGTATTTAAAAGCTCATCCTTGTCAAGTTCCGGCTTATTGTATAAGTTCTTGAGAAGTACATTCTTCTGTGTACAGATTCTTTCTATCTTCTCCTTTAATGCATCATCATCCTGGAAAAGTTCTGAAACCTGAATACCAATCTTTGCATACTTGTCAGAATAGAAAGGTGCTATACCAGACTTTGTTGAACCAAATGACTTTTTACCAAGTCTCTCCTCTTCGTACTCGTCAAATGCAATATGATATGGCATAAGAAGCTGTGCTCTGTCTGAAACAAGAATCTTTGGCTTTGGAACTCCCTTCTCAACAATAGAGTTTATCTCGTTAAATAAATATGGAATATTTAAAGCTACACCATTTCCAATAATACTTGTTGTATGGTCATAAAAAACACCTGATGGCAATAAGTGCAATGCAAATTTTCCATAATCATTTATAATTGTATGACCTGCATTACTTCCACCCTGGAAACGAACGATAATATCAGATTCCTCTCCAAGCATGTCTGTAATCTTTCCTTTACCTTCATCTCCCCAGTTAGCACCAACAATAGCTGTTACCATAATTTCCTCCATTCTCTGCCATTCTTATAAACTATGAATGACAACTTTTATAATAATATTTCATCAATATCAACAGATTTTTCTTCTGTGAGATCGTAAAATGAATCTCCAACCTGAACTACAGGTCTTGAAAACTCCTTGCGGTTTATCATTATTACTCTGCCAATTTCATTAGTTGAAAGTTTAACATCTGTATTTACATATGCCTGAACTGCCTTTTCAAGAAATGGTAATAAGAACTGAACATCATATTTTATAAGTCCCTCTCTCTCAAACATATGAATAACATCAAACGGACATATTGCAGCCCTGTATACCCTGTCAGATGTCATAGCATCATATGTATCAGCGATGGCCACAATTCTCGCAAACTCCTCAATCTGATTTCGCTTGTATCCACCAGGATATCCGCTTCCATCACATCTTTCATGATGACGCATGGCTACCTCTGGTATTCTTGGATCTAGTCCAAGTCCGCTTAATATATTCTTCCCATGATACACATGTGTTTTTACAAGATTATATTCTGGAAGTGTAAGCCTGTCTTTTTTCATCAGTACCTCTTCAGGTACAAGCATTTTTCCTATATCACACAAAAGACCTGAAAGCATAAGAACATCCATGTCCTTCTCCGAGATATCAGGATAGACAATGCTTCCAATCATATTGCTAAGAAGAGCTACATTAAGACAATGCATATAAGTAACATCATTATATCCTCTCATACACTGAAGCATGTCAAGGATATGAATACTGTTTCTTCCTTTTCCAAGCACCTCATACATATCTTCCAGCATTCTTTCTGTATCAAGTTCTTTATTTCTCATGATAACACTGTTAAATTCATCCTTAATGTCATCAACACTTCTGATAAATTCCTCATGAAATGCTTTAAATTCCTCTGTTTCTTTCAGACTCCTATAATACTTGTCACGCTCTCCGTTTGCTCCCAAATCAGTTATATCGCTAACCGGATTCTCATATGTTTCCAAAAATATATCATCGCTGGGAGCTATTATTTCAGGCTCCTCAGATACATTCAAACTATTTTCATCATCTTTTATAAGAGGAATCCTTCCATCCTCTCCGACTTTAACTCTGAAAGCAAACACTGAGTATTCTTTGAGAGCATTTATAATTTCATCAGTTAGCACTGTATTCTCCGGAATTATAAGACGGTTGTCAGATGTATACACATCTTCAGCCGTGACCATATTAGCAACTGCCCTGGTAGTAAGAATTCTCTTTCCTTCCATAATAAACCACCCCATTTCTTTCACCTTTATATAGTATAATAAAAGTCAGCTTTTTAAACTTTCATAACTATTCAGGACGCTTTAAAACTTTCATAGTAACATTTATTATACGTTTATCTCTGCTTTGATTCCAAGTATATCTTTGTTTGCATCAAGTACAGGCTGTACTACCTCTGCGATAAACTCTGTAACCTGAGAAGCCGAACGTCCAACATATTTAGAAGGATCCATTGCATTTTTAAGTTCTTCTATTCCCATTGGGAATTTATCATCTGCTGCAATAAGCTCAAGGAGATTATTGTCTTTTCCATTCACCTTAACATTCTTTCCTGCCTCCATAGAAAGCGTACGGATCTCCTCATGAAGCTCCTGTCTGTTTCCACCGGCTTTTACGGCATCCATCATTATATTTTCTGTAGCCATAAATGGAAGCTCTGACATAAGACGTTTCTCAATAACCTTGTCATAAACCACAAGACCATCCACTACATTTAAGAGAAGGTCAAGTATACCATCTGTAGCAAGGAAACCTTCAGGTATGCTGATACGCTTGTTAGCTGAGTCATCAAGTGTACGCTCAAACCACTGGCATGCTGATGTGTACATAGCATTTGTCACATCTGACATAACATATCTTGAAAGTGAAGCAATTCTCTCACTACGCATAGGATTTCTCTTATATGCCATAGCTGATGAACCAATCTGATTCTTCTCAAATGGCTCTTCAATTTCCTTTAAGTGCTGAAGGAGACGTATATCATTTGAAAACTTATGTGCACTTGCTGCAATTCCTGCAAGAACATTGAGCACTCTTGTATCAAGCTTTCTTGAGTATGTCTGGCCTGAAACAGGGAAGCATGATGTAAATCCCATTTTCTTGGCAATAATGCTGTCAAGCTGTTTTACCTTTGTCTCATCACCATCAAAAAGTTCCATAAAGCTTGCCTGTGTACCTGTAGTTCCCTTTGAACCAAGAAGCTTCATTGTTGAAAGCACATATTCAACATCGTCAAGATCCATCATAAACTCCTGAAGCCACAATGTAGCGCGTTTTCCTACAGTTGTTGGCTGTGCAGGTTGAAAATGTGTGAATGCAAGTGTTGGCATATCTTTATATTTAAGTGCAAATTTAGAAAGCTCATCTATTACATTGATAAGTTTCTTGCGAACAAGCTGAAGAGCCTCTGTCATAACAATAACATCTGTATTGTCACCAACATAACATGATGTAGCTCCAAGATGAATTATACCTGCAGCTTTTGGACACTGTACTCCATATGCATATACATGAGACATTACATCATGACGAACAAGTTTCTCTCTCTCTTTTGCAACATCATAATTTATATCCTCTGCATGGGCTTTTAATTCCTCTATCTGCTCTGTTGTAACAGCAGGACCTCCCTCTTCATTCTTTAATCCAAGTTCATTTTCTGCCTCGGCAAGTGCAATCCAAAGTCTTCTCCATGTTCTGAATTTCTTGTCTGGAGAAAAAATGTACTGCATCTCTTTGCTTGCATAACGCTCTGAAAGCGGGCTTGTGTATCTATCGTTGCTCATAATTCATCCTCATTTCCGCACTCCTGTGCTTTTTACTTTTCATAATTGCCTCGGATATCTTCTTTTGGCGGCTCAACCGGATATTCTCCTGAAAAGCACGCATGACAATATCCTTCATCACCATCAATCAGTTCGCTCAGACGCTCAATATCCAGATATCCAAGTGAGTCTGCGCCTATAAGACTGCAAATCTCATCTACTGAATGGTTGTATGCGACAAGCTGTTCACTTGATGGTACATCGGTTCCAAAATAACATGGATACTTAAATGGTGGTGAACTTATTCTAACATGAACTTCCTTCGCCCCTGCCTCTTTAAGTATTTGTACAATCCTTGCACTCGTAGTTCCTCTTACAATAGAATCATCTATCATTACTACTCTCTTATCACGCACTACTTCCCTGAGAGCGTTAAGTTTTATCATAACACTGGATTCTCTTGCTGACTGTTTAGGCTTGATAAAAGTACGCCCTACATAACTGTTTTTTATAAATGCCGTTCCATATGGGATTCCGGATTCAATGGCATATCCCATAGCCGCTGCATTTCCAGATTCGGGAACTCCGACTACTATATCCGCTTCAACAGGATGTGTCTGTGCAAGTATCTTACCAGCTATAAGTCTTGAACTATGTACACATATTCCATCTATATAGCTGTCTGGTCTTGCAAAATATATATATTCAAATATACATCTTGCAGGCTTTTCAATCGCCATACTCATGTCAGACTCAATTCCATCTGGTGTAATAGTAACTATCTCTCCAGGTCTTACATCCCTTACAAACTCAGCTCCGATAGTATCGAGTGCACATGTCTCCGAAGATAAAATATATGCATTATCTCTCTTTCCTATACAAAGTGGTCTGAAACCATGTGGATCTCTTGCTCCTATAAGCTTACGCGGACTGGCAACCACAAGGGAATAAGCTCCCTTTATCTTTGTCATCGCATTTTTGACAGCTTCTTCTACTTTTCCAACTTTAAGTCTCTCTCTTGCAATCAGATATGCAATAACTTCTGAGTCTATACTTGTCTGGAAAATAGCACCGCTAAGTTCAAGTTCTCTTCTGATTTCAAGAGCATTTACAAGATTTCCATTATGGGCAAGCGAAAGTGTTCCTTTGATATAGTTGAGAACAAGTGGCTGTGTATTTTCAGCAACACTGGCTCCGGCAGTAGAATATCTTACATGTCCTACTCCTATATCTCCCTTCATCTTTCCAAGTTTTTCGGCATCAAAAACCTCATGTACAAGTCCCATGCCTTTGCAGACATTTGAATTTCTAATAGGACCATCTGTACGGCTTACAGCAATACCACAACTCTCCTGTCCTCGATGCTGCAGTGAAAACAAACCATAATATATGGTAGAGGCAACATCGTCACCATTTAAATCATACATGCCGAATACACCGCACTCTTCACCAAGTTTTGGTTCTTCAACACCTGACAGTAAACATTCAGAATGATTGCATCCTTTGCATGATGCCTTTGTGTCACAATGATTAGCTTTATTATTCATTCTTCCCTCCAGATTTATAATGTAAAGTTACAAAACTCGCGCAATTACCACACATTACATTATATTCAATTTCTAAAAAAATCGCAAGTCCCCTTTTTTCTATGGTTCAATAATTCCTCTCTGATATTTTACAGTAAGTATTCTTAAAACGGATTCATTTATTCTTTCCTCTGTAAGTTTTCCTTCATCAACTTTTTCAAGAAGATACTTATAAGTAGAAAAGAAATCAGCAGGCATAAGCACTATATCCGCACCGCCTTCTATGGCCTTTAAGGCTGCTTCCCCTGCAGTATAGTTCTGTACAATTGGGGCCATATCCATAGCATCTGTCACGATAACTCCCTTAAATCCAAGCTCTTCCCTTAATATAGTCTGCATTATAAGCCTTGACATACTTGCAGGCTGTGAAGTCTCTGTCACTTTGCTCACAGATATATGTGAAACCATAACAAAGTCTGCACCCGCCTCAATTCCTGCCTCAAACGGAACAAAATCTGTCTTTCTAAGTGCCGTAATACTGCTGTCTATATTCACACTCTCAATATGGGTATCTCCAAGCGAAGAACCCTGCCCCGGAAAATGTTTCAGCGTTGCACTTATATTCTGAGACTGAAGCCCCTTTACAAATGCCGATGTCAGCTCAGCTACTTTATCTGAGTCATCACCAAATGAACGGGAACCTATCTCCTTATTTAACACACTTGTCTTTACATCAGCAACAGGAGCAAAATCTACATTAAACCCAAGTTCTTTTATCTCAGAGCCTATTGTAGAACCCATATCATATACATATTCAGAGTCCTTCTCTCTCCCGATAGTCTCCATAGTAGGAAATTTTGTAGTCTGCATCTTATCATTAGATGCAATTCTTGACACATCCCCACCTTCTTCATCAACTGTTATAAGCAGTGGAAGGTTGCTGTTTATCTGTAAATTTGATATAAGATTTGTGGTCTGTTTTCTGTTTGCTATATTTCTCGAAAACAAAATAACTCCACCCGGTTTATATTTACCAAGGTTTTTAATCATTCTTTTGGTACATTTTTTCCATTCAAAAAAAGAGCCGTTTTTTCTGTCTATCTGTTCAAGATTTACAACAAAAAGTTGTCCGACTTTCTCCTCAAGAGTCATATGCTCCAGCTTTTCCATCGCATGAACAACAGCCTTCTCATAAGTCATGCTCGAAGCATCCTCAGGATCTGCCGTAGGCTCTTCAGCTATAATAGCCTCACTACTCTGGCCTATCTCTATCGTATTTCCAAAAAAACTACAGCCAGACAGGCAAAAACACATAACAATACTTAAAATTATTCCTATAAAACTTTTTCTTTTCAATTTCTATCTCAATCTCCTTATATCTTTTTATCTAATATCTGCAAAATTTTTAATGTTTTTATGGGGTTCTGAACAGTTACAAAATTTATATTAGACTGTAAAACCAAATTTCAAAGTTTGATGTATTTTTTAATATAAAAACTGTAAATATGACAAGCCGCCATGCATAGTATGAAGTGTAAACAAATTTTCACTGTCATCTGATTGACAGAACGGAGGATTATATGAGTGATTTAGCAGCAACAACATGTGGCGGATGCAGTTCAAAGGATAATGGATGTAGTTGGATTATCATCCTTTTACTTCTTTGCAGCTGTTGTGGCGATTCTGGCTTTGGCGGCGGCTTTGGCGGCGGATGCTGCGGAGATGGAGGCTCTAACTGCAGTTCTATCATCTGGATAATACTTATTCTCTGCTGTTGCGGTGGCGGAGGTTTCTAATGCCATAGTCCCTGTAAACTATACCCTAAGAATATTTAAGACATTAAACAGCAGCACCCCTGCCTCTCAAAAGGCAGGAGTACTGCTGTTCTTTATTTTTATCACCTTGACTTTTTCTGCTTATTTCTGCAGGCAATACATTCCTCATCAATCTCATAGACTGTATCATCCTCTATAACAAGACCACTATTTCTGTATTCTGAATTTTTAGAAGAAGCTTTTCCAGCAGAAAAATTCTCCGTATCATATTTTATATCACCATATTTATTCATACCATTATCACCGTATTTCATATAAAACCTCCATATAGCTGATATGTTTACACATTCACTGAATCTGCAAGTTACTATAATATATGGTAATATATACAAATAGTGTTACCCTGTTATTTATCAAAAAATTTCTTCATAAGGTCAATCCTTGAAGTCATGGAAAGCATAAGCATATCAAGTACTGTGGCTGCTGCCATAGCCTCTACTACAACTACTGCTCTTGGCACAATAATAGGATCATGACGACCTTTTATCTCAATCTCTATATTTTCACCTTCACGGTTTACCGTTCTCTGTGTCTGCGCTATTGAAGGTGTTGGTTTAATGGCAGCTCTAAGCACAATATCACTGCCATCACTTATTCCTCCAAGTATGCCGCCTGCATTATTTGTCTTTTTTGACATTACACCGTCATTCATAACAAAAGCATCATTATTCTGTGAACCGAAGGAATCTGCGACACCAAATCCCGCTCCGATTTCAACACCTTTTACAGCTCCTATCGACATAACAGCCTTAGCCAGATTTGCATCAAGTTTTTCAAAAACAGGCTCTCCTACACCTGCCGGCATTCCAGATATGACACATTCTATAATTCCACCCGCCGAATCCTTCTCAAGCATTTTCTTCTCAAGGATTTCCTCTGCTCTGTCCGAAGCTTCAAGGTCAGGCATATAAAGAGGACTCTTCATGATATTTTCACGCGAAGCCTTTGTATCATCTATCTCAACGCCTGCTATAGCTCTCGAATAAGCATAAACCTCGATTCCAAACTCTTTAAGAATCTCAATAGCAACAGCACCAGCAGCTACTCTTCCTATGGTTTCCCTTCCCGAAGACCTGCCACCGCCTCTGTAATCACGAAAACCATATTTCTCATCAAAAGTATAATCAGCATGACCAGGTCTGTAATAACCTGCAATCTCAGAGTAATCCTTAGAGCGCTGTGTCTTATTATAAACAACCATTGATATCGGCGTTCCGGTTGTCTTTCCCTCAAATATACCTGACTGTATCTCAACAAGGTCATCCTCTTTACGTGGAGTAGAATATCTTGTCTGTCCCGGTTTTCTTCTATTGAGATATTTCTGAATCTTTTCCTCATTAAGTTCAAGTCCCGCCGGACATCCGTCAACAACAACACCTATTCCCTGACCATGAGACTCTCCCCATGTTGTCATCTGAAATATCTTTCCAAATGTAGAACCTGCCATCTTTTTCTCCTTTTTTATATCTTAGTATTGCAGCAAGAGCGTGCCTGTATTGTTTCTTTTAAACATTCACATCTATTAAATCCTATCTTGGTATGTCTGTAAAACCAACCTTTTTACGAACCTTGCGAAGTGTCTTGTTTGCAAAATATCTTGCCTTATCATCATTCTCCTTGATAATTCCATCAAGATACTCTTTATCTTTAATAATTCTGTCAAATTCTTTATGCATAGGCTCAAGAACACTGTTTACAGCCTCAGCAACTGCAAGCTTAAACTCTCCATAACCCTTGCCATCAAATTCCTTCTCAGCCTCTTCTATAGATTTGCCACTACATGCTGTATATATCTCAAGAAGATTACTTACACCAGGCTTATCCTCTGAGTATCTGACTTCACTGTCAGAGTCAGTAACCGCACGTTTACATTTGCGCACAACCGTATCAACATCATCCATAAGATAAATACTTCCGTTAACATTTTCATCTGATTTTGACATTTTCTTCGATGGGTCCTGAAGGCTCATTACCTTTGCGCCCTTCTTTCCATAATATCCCTCGGGAATAGTAAATACATCACCATATATAGCATTAAAACGCTGTGCAATATCCCTTGTTATCTCAAGATGCTGCTGCTGGTCCTTTCCTACAGGAACATAATCAGCCTGATAAAGCAGGATGTCTGCTGCCATAAGTACAGGATATGTGTAAAGACCTGCATTTATATTATCTGAATGTTTTGCTGATTTATCCTTAAACTGTGTCATACGGTTAAGCTCACCCATATATGTGAAACAGTCAAGTATCCATCCAAGCTCAGCATGTGCAGATACATGTGACTGATAGTAAATACAGTTCTTCACCGGATCAAGTCCTGCTGCAATATAAAGTGCAAGCAGATTTCTGGCACGTTTTCTAAATTCTGCAGGGTCCTGGCGCACTGTTATAGAGTGTAAATCCATAACACCAAAGAAACACTCATACTCTTCATTTAATGTAAGCCAGTTTTTTAAAGCTCCGAGATAATTTCCAAGTGTAAGATTTCCCGTTGCCTGCATTCCACTATATAATACTTTCTTATCATTTATCATTTTAATATCCTCCTACTAAAATCCCAAAAACTCTTTATTAAAAGTATACCACGGCTATCTTTTTGTCAACTAATAGTTACTTACTACACATCAACAACTAATGTAACACTCAAGTACCGAACTGTTAACAGCTAATACACTTTAAGTTCCTTCCACAAACGGTTGTAAAGCTCTTCAGCTTCAACTCCAAGATAATTAAATATTTCACATCTTTCTATAATATCATCATCCGGAAAAATAGCATTGTCACCAGCCTTATCTTCCTCGTCAATCTGACTGAGCACAGCTTCATTCGGTGTTGAATAATATACATATTCAAAATTCGTCATTGCAACGTCATCCCTGCACAAAAAGTCAAGAAATTTAACTGCACCCTCGTAATTCTTTCCACCTTTAGGGATAGCCCAGCTGTCTACCCATATATCAGAACCTTCTTTTGGAACTACGTATTCCAGATTCTCGTTATATTCTCTGGCAAGACTTGCCTCACCGGAATATATAAGTCCCATGGCAGCCTGATCATTTGCCATATCATCCCTTATCTCATCCACAAGATAAGACTGCACAAGTTCTTTCTGGTCCTGAAGTTTCTTAA
Source organism: Lachnospiraceae bacterium (assembly GCA_017425575.1). Lineage (GTDB taxonomy): Bacteria > Bacillota > Clostridia > Lachnospirales > Lachnospiraceae > Butyribacter. The sequence goes on from JAFPDA010000018.1 coordinate 30,469, forward strand.
GCGCAGCCCTAAGCTCACCCTCATCTGTTGTATTTATAGAATTATTATTAAGAATAAGGGCTGGTATGAAACTGTCGCGCACACTGTTCTGCATAATTATATTATTCTTATATTTTTCATCCCAGAGTGCATTCCAGCTGTCCGGAACATAATCCATCATCTCTGTGTTGTAAAGTATTCCTACAGTTCCCCAGAAATAAGGCACTGTATACTTTAAATCCTTATCAAAAGACTTTGACATCTCCCAGTATTTATCTCCTATATTCCCTATATATTCCATGGAATCATAATCTACCGGCTCAACTTCATCTGATATTATCATCTTATTTATCATATAGTCCGAA
>JAFPDA010000019.1 GCA_017425575.1 Lachnospiraceae bacterium
TGTCTTATGATGATGAAGTTGTGGCTATGCAGTTAAATACACAGGGTGAGTATTTGCTTATTGTGTCTGAGTTTGGTATGGGCAAGAGAACCCGAATTGACGAATTTACCAATCAGCATCGTGGCGGCAAAGGTATCAAATGTTATAAGATAACTGACAAGACCGGAGATGTTGTTGCTGCAAAAGCTGTCAAAGAAGACAGTGAGGTTATGATAATAAACACAGAGGGCATAATTATACAGCTTATGGTAAATGAGATATCAATACTTGGCCGTATTACTTCAGGTGTTAAAATGATTGACATGGATTCTGAAAAGAAGGATATAGTAGTTGCAAGTATGACAAGAGTCCGTGATACCATTCCTGATGAGAAAGAAAAATCAGAAGATGAATCTGTTGGAGATGAATCTGAAGAAAAATAGTGTGTTGCCCGGCTGTTTATTATAATGGCCGGGTTTTTATTTCATTAAAATAAATAAGGAGATAGAGAATGAGAGTTATTTCGACTGATATTATTACTGAGAATATAAAAGAGATGTGTATTGAAGCTAATTATATGTTATCTGAAGATGTAAAGGGCAGGATATTAAAGGCTGTTAAAGATGAGAGTAATGAACTTGGTAAGAAGATATTATCACAGCTTGAAGAAAATATGGTCATAGCAGAGAATGAAAATATTCCTATCTGTCAGGATACAGGAATGGCAGTTGTATTTTTGAAAATAGGACAGGAAGTTCATTTTGAAGGCAGCTCACTTGAGGACGCAGTAAATGAAGGTATACGTCAGGGATACACTGAGGGATATCTCAGAAAATCTGTTGTAGGAGACCCTCTTATAAGAAAAAATACAGGTGATAATACACCAGGAGTAATTCATTATGAGATTGTACCTGGAGATAAGGTTGAGATTACAGTGGCTCCTAAAGGTTTTGGAAGTGAAAATATGAGCAGAGTATGTATGCTTAAACCTGCTGACGGAATAGAGGGGGTAAAGGCAGCAGTTCTTGAAACTGTTAAACTTGCAGGTCCAAACGCCTGTCCTCCGCTTGTAATAGGTGTAGGTATAGGTGGTACTTTTGAAAAATGTGCCCTCCTTGCCAAAAAGGCACTTACAAGAGATATAAACAGCCACAACAGTATTGAATATGTCAAAGACCTTGAGATAGAATTACTTGAGGAGATAAATAAACTCGACATAGGTCCTGCTGGTCTTGGAGGACAGACAACAGCACTTGGAATAAATATAGAGACATATCCTACACATATAGCCGGATTACCTGTAGCTATAAATATGTGCTGTCATGTAAACAGACACAAAAACAGAACAATATAATTATGGAGGTCTATTATGGAGAAATATATTACAGCGCCAATAAATGATGAAGTAGTTAACAGTTTAGAGGCAGGAGATTTTGTATATATATCAGGAACAATATATACTGCGCGTGATGCTGCACATAAAAGATTATATGAAGCTATAAATGCAGGTGAAAGTATACCTTTTGACCTTAAAAATAATATTGTATATTATCTTGGACCTTCACCGGCAAGAGAAGGTCAGGTAATCGGTTCAGCAGGACCTACTACAAGCAGCAGAATGGACAAGTATACACCTTTACTGCTTGAAAAGGGAATGAAGGGAATGATTGGAAAGGGAAAGCGTTCACAGGAAGTAATTGATGCAATGAATAAAAACAATGCAGTCTATTTTGCTGCAATTGGTGGAGCTGGTGCGTTATTATCTAAATGTATAAAGAAATCAGAAGTTATAGCATATGATGATCTTGGAACAGAGGCTATACGAAAATTAGAGGTGGAAAATCTTCCTGTTATTGTTGTAATTGATAACAATAAGAACAATATTTATGAGAGATAATAAAAAGTTGAAAAAAATAGAAAAAAAGGTATTGACAATCTGATACCAGATAAGTATAATAGTTTTTGTTCGGCAGAAAAAATTGCTGACAAGTGGAGAAATACTCAAGAGGCTGAAGAGGCGCCCCTGCTAAGGGTGTAGGTCGTTTACGCGGCGCGAGGGTTCAAATCCCTCTTTCTCCGTTGTAGCATTAAGCTACCAAGTTTCATTATGGGTCTTGATTGAACACAATAAAGAAATTTGAAAAAAAGTGTTGACAAAAGCGAATATAGATGATAAGATATATCTCGCTGACGCGCAAAAGCGTGTCGAAAAATAAAAATAAAAAAAGTTGTTGACAAGCTCGAAAAAATGTGATAGACTGAATAAGTCGCTGACACAGAGAGTAGCAACAAAGTCTTTTAGAAAAAGCAAAGCCTTTTTGGGAAAGGCTTGGAACTTTGATAACTGAATAGTAAAACAACCCTGAAAATTCTAAATAAAATAGATTTTCAATTTAAAAGTTCTTATAAACACATGCATAAGAACAGCGCGAGATGGTAAGTGTAAACTTAACATCAGTAAAACGGAAA
>JAFPDA010000020.1 GCA_017425575.1 Lachnospiraceae bacterium
GAAATAAAAAACTCAGGGATTCTCTTGTAAAATACAGGCCAACGAGCAGATGGAAATCAAATGCGAGAGGTGTGGACCTTAATAATAATTATCCAATAACATATATAGCTAATCATGGGAAAAGGGGAAGCAGTGGATATTCAGGACCGAGGAGTGCAAGTGAACTGGAAACCCAGGCTATTATAAAGTGGGTAAATGAGAATAAATCGAAGGCTCTCGGTATAGTGAATTATCATGCGATGGGCAGTATTGTTTTTGGAGATACAAACCGCAGAATGAATGCACATACCAGAAAATGGACAACTAAAATGTATCAGCTTGCACGCTCTGTCACAGGATATGCAAGCAGTGCCGGATATGGCGGTGGCGGACGTTCAGTCGGTAACTTCAGAGAATATGTGACGGAGAAAAAACAGATACCATGTATTACTTTAGAGCTTGGATATGGAGGCTGTCCTTTGCCTGCAAGTCAGTTTGGAGGTATATGGTCACGCAATGCAACATTGCCACTTAGGGAAGCTTATCTTTTGAGGCATAGTAAGTAGAAATGAATGCGGCAACTTGACAAAACATTAGCCGGATACTAAAATATCCCTAGATAAAGGCAAGAATGCGTGCGATAAGCTCGTCTTAATATTTGGAGACGGGCTTTTATATTTACAGTATAAAGTGCAAAATTGCCGTAACTATAATTTGGTAAAGGAGAGATGCAGATAATGGCAGATAAGGGAACTTATTATTTAACAACAGCGATTGCTTATACATCCGGAAAGCCGCATATCGGAAACACATATGAGGCAGTTCTTGCTGACAGTATCGTAAGATTTAAAAGACAGGAAGGATATGATGTCCGCTTCCAGACAGGTACAGACGAGCATGGACAGAAGATAGAGCTCAAGGCTGAGGAAGCAGGCATAACACCTAAGCAGTTTGTTGATGATGTGTCAGGTGAGATAAAATCTATATGGGATCTTATGAATACATCCTATGATAAATTTATCCGTACAACAGATGATTATCATGAGAAACAGGTTCAGAAGATATTTAAAAAGCTTTATGAGCAGGGAGATATCTACAAGGGTTACTATGAGGGAATGTACTGTACACCTTGTGAGTCATTCTTTACTTCGTCACAGCTTGTAGATGGAAAATGTCCTGACTGTGGAAGAGAGTGTCAGCCTGCAAAAGAGGAGGCATATTTCCTTAAACTTAGCAAATATACAGACAGACTTATTGAGCATATCAACACTCATCCAGAGTTTATACAGCCGGAGTCACGTAAGAATGAGATGATGAATAACTTCCTTCTCCCGGGACTTCAGGATTTATGTGTATCACGTACTTCCTTCAAATGGGGAATCCCTGTAGATTTTGACCCGGATCATGTAGTGTATGTATGGCTTGATGCGCTCAGCAACTATATCACAGGTCTTGGATTTGACCTTGATGGAAATAACACACCTGAGAATGGAGAGGATTTATTTGCGAAGTTCTGGCCTGCAGACCTTCATCTTATCGGTAAAGATATCCTGAGATTCCACACAATTTACTGGCCTATTATGCTTATGGCGCTTGATCTTCCACTTCCTAAGCAGATATTTGGTCACCCATGGCTTCTTCAGGGGGATGGCAAGATGAGTAAATCCAAGGGAAATGTGCTTTATGCAGATGACCTTGTAAATATGTTTGGTGTAGATGCGGTGCGTTATTTCGTTCTTCATGAGATGCCATTTGAGAATGACGGTGTTATCACATGGGAGCTTATGGTTGAGAGAATGAACTCAGACCTTGCCAATACACTTGGCAATCTTGTAAACAGAACAATCTCTATGACAAATAAATATCTTGGCGGTGTTGCTGAAGATAAGGGTGTCACAGAAGATGTAGATGCTGACCTTAAAGCACTGGTACTTGGTGCAAAAGACAAAGTTGTTGCCAAGATGGATAAGCTTCGTGTCGCAGATGCCATTACAGAGGTATTTACAATCTTTAAACGTTGTAATAAATATATTGATGAGACAGAGCCATGGATACTTGGCAAGGATGAGGCAAAGAAAGACAGACTTTCCACAGTTCTTTATAACCTTATTGAGAGTATCACAATCGGCGCAAGCCTCTTAAAATCATTTATGCCTGAGACAACAGAAAAGATTCTTGCACAGCTCAATGCTACAGAGCGTGAACTTGATGATATGGATAAATTTGGCGGCTATGTATCAGGAACAAAAGTAACTGACAAGCCAGAGATACTCTTTATGAGACTTGATGTGAAAGAAGTGCTCGCAAAAGCTGAGGAGATTCAGGCTGCACAGGCAGAAGCAAACGGTGCTCCACAGGAAGAAGAGGAAGTAATTGATATAGAAGCTAAGCCAGAGATTACATTTGATGACTTTATGAAGCTTCAGTTCCAGGTTGGTGAGATTATAGCGTGTGAGGAAGTTAAGAAGTCAAAGAAACTTCTCTGCTCTCAGGTAAAAATCGGAAGCGAAGTAAAACAGATAGTATCCGGAATAAAGCAGCACTATTCAGCAGAGGAAATGGTAGGCAAGAAGGTTATGGTTCTGGTAAACCTTAAACCAGCCAAGCTTGCAGGTGTTCTCTCAGAAGGTATGCTTCTTTGTGCAGAGGATGCAGAGGGAAATCTTGCTCTTATGACACCAGAGAAGAAGATGCCGACTGGCGCAGAGATATGCTGATAGACATATATGCATATGTGTGAATTGCTTGACAGACTGATAAATGAGGGAAGAGAACA
>JAFPDA010000021.1 GCA_017425575.1 Lachnospiraceae bacterium
ACGCTCAGAAATGAGGATTATTATGGGTTTGATGACAGGCTTTAATGTTGGAGTACAGGGATTGCATGCTGCACAGTCTGGTTTAAATACGACAGCACACAATCTTGCAAATACAAAGACACAAGGTTATACAAGACAACAGAATATACAGAAGGATTTATTTTACCGTGATTTCAAGGTCACAGCTAAAGCTACTTTGCAAATAGGCTATGGTACTATGGTTGGTGACATACGTCAGATCAGAGATGCTTTTCTGGATAAAGAGTATAGGCTTGAAGTGAGTCGTCAGGCATTTTACGAAAAGCAGCTAGAGACCGTAAATGAGATAGAGGATGTGCTTGGAGAGATGGAAGGCGTAGAGTTCCGTGAAGCACTCGCAGATATGTGGAATGCAGTTCAGGACTTGTCTACATATCCGGAAAGTGTAGTAAACAGACAGCTTTTTATTTCGAGAGCAGAGACCTTTATCCATAAAGCTACAGGAGTGTATGATTCTATTAGCAAGTATCAGACGGGATTGAATGACCAGATTGAGAAACAGGTCAACAGAGTAAATGAGATAGCTGAAGAGATTGCAAAATACAATATAAAGATTTCGGATTCAGAGGCGTCAGGCCTTGAAAATGCAAATGATTACCGCGATAAGAGAAATCTTTTGCTCGATGAACTTGCAAAGATTACATATTATACATATGACGAAGATGCAGATGGAAAAGTTCAGGTTTATATACAGAATGCACCTCTGGTTCTTGAAGGTACAAGTTATCATATGCACTGCGAAAAGATAGATGAAGATACAAAAATGTATAAGCCGGTGTGGTCTGATAATGGATACGGTGATGTGTATGATGTAGACCTTGCATATTCACCAGAGAGAAAGACAGATACAGGTACACTTCTTGGAATGATTACAGCCAGAGGCCAGAAATTTGCAAATTATACTGACCTTCCACAGAAGACAGATCCAAAATATTATAACGCCACAGGAGAATTTCTTGAACTCAAGTTTAAAGAAGATGTTAGAAAATTTAACAATACTACAGGAAATTCTATAATCACAAAAGTACAGTCACAGTTTGACAATCTTATACATGGCATTGTCACTATGATGAATGATGTATTTTGTCCTAATATTAAGACAACTGCTGCTATTTCTGCGACAGATGCAGAGGGAAATGCAGCTACGATACCAGCCGGTTCAAAGGTGCTTGATGTTATAAACTGTCCTGTTGGTGCGGATGATGATTCGACTGTCGGAGAAGAGTTATTTATAAGAACTGACTGTAAAAGATATGATAAATATACCCTTACAGCAGCTCGGGTAAACGCAGATCCTTCTCTAAGAAACTATGCAAGGGAAAATAGTGATGGTACATATACAATATATGTATATCATGAAGAAGACCCTGTCAATGAAGGATTTACCTCAATGTATACACTCAGAAACCTTAAGATAAACGATAAGCTTCTGGCAAACTATTCACTGCTTCCGGTTAAAGAGAATGAATCAGCAGGAAATGCAGGAGCTTATGCACAGAATATATATCCAACACTTCTTGAAAACTGGCAGTCAGAGTTTTCAGCATTAGATCCAAATACACTTTCTGTATATAAATTTGACGATTATTATACAGAGCTGGTTGGCGGGCTTGCCACACAGGGCAGTGTATGGAACTCAATGGTTGAAAATCAGACAAGTCTTACAGAGAGTATAGAAGACAAACGTCAGCAGGTGGCAGGTGTTTCTACTGATGAGGAACTTGTAAGTCTTCTTACATACCAGCATGCATACAATGCTTCGGCAAGATACATAAATACAATAGATCAGATGCTGCAGACTCTGATTGAAAGACTTGGTTAAAAATAAGGGGGATAAAATATGGCTTCATCATTTTTTGGACTTAATATAGCTTCATCGGGAATGTCTGCGTACCGTGCATATCTCAATACAACAGCACATAATATAGCAAATGCGAAGACAGAGGGTTATACAAAGCAGTCATGTGTACAGACATCAAAGATTCCTATCTCTACAGGTACTTCGTACGGCATGATTGGTGCAGGTACGGAAGTTACAGACATCATCAGCAAAAGAGATGATTATTACGATTATAAATATAGAAAAAGTACATCTGTATATGGATATTATGAGACTGCTTCATATTATATGAAGAGTATAGAAGATTATCTTTACTCGAGTGAGACAGAAAGTGCAAGTCTTTCAAACTCACTTGATAAATTCTTTAATTCACTTACATATCTCTCTACAGACCCTACAAACAATACAATAAGGGCAGAGGCAACAGGATATGCAGATTCACTTGGAACATTTGCAAATGAGATGGTAAGAAATCTTAAAGAGATGCAGAAGGATTTAAACTCACAGATTTCTACTACTATAAGTCAGGTAAATGCATATGCAGAGCAGATAGCATCACTCACAAAACAGATAAACCAGCTTGAAGTATATGGAAATAAAGCAAATGATCTTCGAGACCAGAGAGCAAATATAATAGACAAGCTTTCAGAGCTTGCCAACATAGATGTAGTGGAGCAGGAGCCTTTTGATGGAAACGGAGTGAGACAGTTTATCGTTTCTATGGGAGGAAGCGTTTTGGTTGATACATATGCATACAATACACTCGAAGTTATACCTATGGATACATATTATAACCAGAGTGATGCTTCAGATCTCTATGATGTAAGATGGAATAACGGCCAGAGATTTGCTACAAGAAGCACAACGCTTGGTGGCAAGCTGCAGGCGCTTTTTGAAATCAGAGATGGAAATAACGGTGAGAACTTTAAGGCGGATATTGTTATTAAAGATAGTGATGGTTATGCGTTGAAGAGTGGGGATCAAAAACTTAAATTAGAAGCACCGTTTGATGCATATTCAACGGCATCGGATATCTCGAAGCTGAATATTCCTGCAAGCCATGGAATTATAACTATTGGAAGCAGAGAGTATGAATATTCAAAATTTGAAGTCACGGTAGACAAGGATGGAAAATATTATTATGAATTTGATCTTGAGAAAAATATAACTGCAGAGGATGTCACACATATTACTAAGATAAAAAACGCTAATGAAAAAGCACAGATAGGTGTTTCTGTAGAATACAGAGGGATTCCTTACTACATGTCACAGCTTAATGAGTTTATAAGAACTTTCTCTGCAACCTTTAATCAGCAGCAGAATGCAGGTTATGACCTTAATGGTGTTCAGAATAAAAAGGATTTATTTGTGGCAAATGACATTGTGTCAGACGGTGTACAGCATGACATGATTGAGTTTAGGAAAAATACCACTGATGGATATTATTATCTGAATGGAAGCAAAGTTTTTGCACAGAATGGTGCAACAACTGCAGGTTCAGGTTATATAGCAACTCATTATGACATGAATAAATACGAAGTTGGTACAGGAGTTTCAAAGACCATTAATGGTATTGTTTATAGTGAATATACAATAAAAGATAAAGAGACTGGAGAGAGTGTTGAAACTGTACTTGAAACGGCAGGAGCAGAGATTTTTAAATTCAGTTCTTCGGTGGGAGTTAATGACTCAGCAAGTTACTATAATATGACAGGTTCAAACTTTGCGGCAAATCAGGAACTGGTAAAAGATGGAAAACTTCTTGCAGCGGCAACAAAAGATCCAACAAAGGTATCTGGTGTTGCAGAAGGTGGCAATCTCAAGAAGATGATTGCGCTTCAGGAAGATAACACAATGTTTAAACAGGGAACACCGACTTCATTCCTTCAGGTAATGACTGCAAGTATAGGTGTGGACTCTCAGAAAATGATTAGTCAGACAAAGATTTCTCAAAATATAAAAGATTCAATTCAAAACAGAAGGCTGTCAACAGCGGGTGTGGATGAGGATGAAGAGGCTCAGATGCTTATAGAGACACAGAATCTTCTGAATGCACAGTACAGAGTTATATCAGTTATGAACGAAGTACTTGATAAGCTTATAAATCAGATGGGATACTAAAAAGGGGGTAAAGTAAGATGAGAGTAACAAATACTATGATATCCAACAGTTCTCAGAGCCATATATTAAAAGCGAAGAATAAACTGCTTAAATATCAGGAACAATATACATCACAGCAGAAGATACAAAGACC
>JAFPDA010000022.1 GCA_017425575.1 Lachnospiraceae bacterium
GATTGTATCCTACCAACAATGGTCTTGAACTTTGGAATACTCTTCAGAAATATAAAGAAGAAGGAACATTAAAGGAAAATGTTGCATGTATAGTAACTGATATAGAGATGCCACAGATGGATGGGCATAGACTTCTTAAACTTGTAAAGGAGGATCCAGAGTTAAGAGATATTCCTGTAATTATATTCTCATCACTCATAAATGAAGATATGAGGAAGAAAGGGGAACTTCTTGGTGCAGATGCACAGCTTTCTAAAAATGAAATGGGTGAGTTTATAAAGAAACTTGATGAGATTATTACACAAAAAACACAGGACTAATTTAGATTAGAATGGGCTATCACAAAAAATATTTTTGTGATAGCTTTTTTCTATGTTCTCAATAAAATTAAAAATTAAGAAGTCTGTCGCATTTAATAAGTCCCCAGCCCTGTCTTGAGTGTGGATATCCAAGGTCAAAAAGTGTATTTCTAAGATGAAGTTTAACTTCTTTATTTGTCATATAGGGATTTTTTTGCAGAAGAAGTGCAATACAGCCACTGACAATAGGTGTAGACATGGAAGTTCCGCTTCTTGCAAGATATGATGATTTGCTGAAAGGAGTTTTTGGGGTACAGCTTATAATATTTGTTCCAGGTGCGACAACATCTGGCTTTTTTATACATGTAGAGGTGGGTCCACGTCCTGAAAAATCATAGCCTTTGTGAAACTGTATAAAATCGGAGTCACCTACTGTTATAATTTTGCGGCTGTTTCCGGGAGCTCCTATACTTGAATTGGCAGGACCATGATTTCCGGCTGCCGTAAGGACTACAAGACCATTTTCCCACAGCTTGTTTACTCCCATGACAAGGGGGGATGCCTCGGAAAAGCGTTTATTTCGTATGCTTCCTACAGATATATTTACTATTCTTATACCAAGCCTCTGATAATTATTAAGTATCCATTGAATTCCAGAAAGTATATTGGAGGTATTGCCCTCGCCATTGCTGTTTAAAATTTTTATCATGTAGATTTTACTTCCTGGTGCTATTCCACGATACAGACCATTACTGTTAAAACCGTTTCCAGCTATTATTCCGGCTACATGAGTACCATGGCCATTATCGTCGTATGCTGTTAAATGATTATCTATAGTATCAAAAAAGCCGGCAAAAGCTCCATTAAAACCAGTCAGATCGGGATGATTTCCGATGCCGGTATCCATAATTGCGATACCTATACCTCTGCCATCCAGTCCCTGTTTAATGGCATAATTAAGATTTATAACTTCTGCAACACGGTTCATCTTTCACCTCTAGTTAAAATACAGCTATATAATATTGTATGTCTCTGAAAAATTATTGTGATAACCATTCTTCTCATTCCAAATGGCCAAAATCCGAAGCCAGAAGACTTTCATACGGTAACAAAAAGGTTTAAAATTTTGAGTACACTAAAGCCGGATATGTTTCCTAAGTCTCAATGATGTGATATAATTGTTAAGTTGTTAAAAATCAGGTAACTGATTCAGAACTCTAAGCCACAGAACGCCTGTAAACAACTTGTTTACAGGTTATAATAGCGGCTAAAACAGACTTTTTCTGAGGCTTTCGGGTGTTGAAACTTCATAAAATATAGAATATGTGGAGAGATTGATATGATAACTATATTATTGGCAACATATAATGGGGAGGAATATTTAAGGGAGCAGCTTGAGTCTATAAAAACTCAGACCTATACGGACTGGAAAATTATTGCAGCAGATGATGGAAGCAGGGATAAAACTGTAGAAATATTAAAAGAATTTGAGAGTGAGTTTCCAGACCGGATAGAATATATGGAAAATATTCCACCGACTGGCAGTGCAAAGAAAAATTTTGCAAAGCTTATGTCTGAGGCTTCCGAATCTGAATATATTATGTGTTGTGACCAGGATGATATATGGAAGGGTTATAAGCTTGAAGAGAGTATGAAAAAAATGAAGGAGCTTGAGAAAAGGTATGGGAAAGCTGTGCCATTGCTTATACATGGAGATGTTGAAGTTGTTGATGAGAAAGAAGATGTTATTTCTGATTCGATGTTTAAACTCTCGGGCATACCACCTGTTGCAACGATATCAGAGCTTATGGTACAGAATAATGTTACCGGCTGTACAATGCTTATGAACCAGGCTTTGCTTAGGAAAGTTATTAAGTCATTAGACAGGGAAGAAGTGATAATGCATGATTATATTGTTGCTTTGTATGCAAAAGTTTTTGGATATACCGATGTTATAGAATTGCCATTACTTTCATACAGACAGCATGTTGATAATAGTGTCGGTGCAAAAAACAGTAAAAGTATAGGATATCTTTTAAAAAGATTTTCAGATGGGAAAAATAACTATAAAAAAGCTATGTCAGAGTCACGCAGGCAGATAAAAATGTTTGCTGAGGTTTATAAAGAGGAGTTTGTATTAAATGAAAAGTCTGAAGAATACAAGCTTTTATGTGAGTATTCAGAACTTGGAGATAGAAATCATTTATCAAGAGTATTATTTTATATAAAGAATAAGGCATGGAAAAAAGGTTTTATAAGAAAAATAATGCAGATTTTCTGGGGATAATGTTAAATGGAGGAATTGTATGAGTAAGATAATTAAAGCTATGCGTGTGGCAGGAAAGTATTTTGTTATGTATCTGACAATGCTTATGCCAAGAGATTACAAATTGTGTGTGTTTGGAGCATGGCTTGGAGAAAGATTTGCGGATAATTCAAAACAGTTTTTTATCGAGGCGCAGAGAAGAGATGATATAAGAGCTGTCTGGATATCAAAGGAAGATAGTGTTATCGAAGAGATAAGAAGTCTTGGATATGAGGCCTATAAGTGGAATTCTCTAAAGGCTGTATGGCTGCAGTTAAGAGCAAAATATGCTGTCGTGTCCAATGGTATAAGTGATTTACAGCATACATATCTTGGAAATGCAGTGATTATTGATTTATGGCATGGCATTCCATTAAAAAAGGTGTGCTATGACAATAAATATGAGAAGGACTGGGATTCTCCAAAACAGAAATTCAGGGACAGGCTTATATATATACCGCTTGGAAAGATGTATTTCGTAGCTACCAGTGAAACCTTTGTTGAAATTTATCAGAGTGCATTCAGGAGAAAGAAGGAACAGATTTTATGTCTTGGGCAGCCAAGAAGTGATATTTTCTTTGAAGATGAAAAACCAGAGCCATATTTTAAGGATAAAAAGATTATATTGTATTGTCCTACACACAGAAAAGAAGGAAAAGAGACTATACAGGTTTCAGAGCTTTTTGACCTTGACAGACTTGAGCAGTTTCTTGAAAAAAATGATTATTATTTTGTTATTAAGAAGCATTTTTATCACAGAGCTGAAAGAGAAAAGCTTACGGGATATCCGCATATAATTGATATAACAAATGATGAGTATGATATACAGCGGCTTACGATGGAGTCAGTTGCAATGATAACAGATTATTCCAGTATATATATAGATTATCTTTTGCTTGACAAGCCTATGCTGTTTTATTGTTATGATTATGAGAAATATCTTGCCGAGGACAGGGAAATGTATTTTGAGTATGAAGATGTAACACCAGGTGTAAAGGCAAGAAATTTTGATGAACTGCTTTGTGAACTTGAAAAGATGGCATGTAGTGGTGAGAATTATGAAAAGGCTGAGCGAGAGCGTGTGAAGGATATATTTTACTGTGAAAAAGGAAGAGGACCTGTAGGAAATATATTGCTTGATATGATGGTAAAGAGGGAATTTTAAAAGCGTATGAAGAATTTTAGATGTGTTGAACCAAAGCATCAGGATGATATAAGAGAGCAGTGTATAAATCTCTGGAAGAATAATTTTGAGGATTCAGAAGAATACACAGAGTATTATTTTGAACATCGATGGAGAGAAGCCAGTACATTTATGTCAGACGGAGTGAGTATGGTTAATTTAAATCCATATGATTTAAATTTTTGTGGAAATAAAATCAGGGTGCATTATATAGTAGGTGTTTGCACAGAGGCTTCATACCGCAGGCTTGGATATATGGATATGTTATTAAGGGAAAGTCTTATATACCTTAGAGATAAAGGAGAGACGTTTACATATCTTATGCCGGCGTCTGAAAAAATATATATTCCCTATGATTTTACGGGGATATATCCGGTAAAGGCGGCGGTATTAGATACGGAAGATGTTAAGGGCAGTCTGAGTGAGGATTGCATCTGTAAAGAGTATATGTCACTTTCAGACAATGATAAAGAAACTTTTCTTGAATTTGTTAATAAAAAGCTTGAAAAACAGTTTGATTGTTATGTTGTAAGGGATATGCATTATTTTGAAAGCCTGTATTATGGAGCAGAGTCTGAGAAGGGTGATGTGCTTACATTCTGGAATAAAAACAGATGTATAGGATATTTTTACTATTTTTCAGGGGACCAGACAGAGATTCCTGAATGTATCGTGGAAGAGGAAGATTTTAGTGATATAATATCAGCTTTTATAGATAAAACAGAATATAATGGTGTGTTAAGTTTCTATGAAACCGGTTTTATTGATAATCAGTTTTTAAATTATAAAGATAGTCATAATTATCTGATGGCAAGGATTATATCATTAGAAAAATTTATACCAATGATAAAAAGAAAACATGAGGAGATATGGGTTGATATTTCTGATGATATAATAAGTTCAAATAGTGGAAAATGGCATATTATATTTGATCAAAATGGCAGCAGTATCGAAAAATGTGGTGACAGCGGAAAAGATTTTAATAAATATAGTATATCTGAATTTGGTAAAATGTGTTTTGATTGTATAAAGTTTTCTCTCAATGAATTGGTATGAATTTAGTACCGCTACGATGAGTAGTGGGAAAAGCATGTCCGTTATAAAATAGGTGTACAGTTATCAGTAATTGATTGACAGATAAAAGTATTATGCATTATTATATGAGATATAAAATATATAAGTAACGGATGAAATCATATTTAAATTTATAGAAAAGAGGGATAAATATGACAAGAGCAGATGAATGGGAAAGAGAATTAAAAAGATTTGAAGAAGGTAAGAGCAAATATGAGTGGGATGAGTTAGAAGAACTTATAACTGACGAGTATGAAGACGAAAAAATAACTTCTGACGAGTTTGATGAACTGATGGAATTCCTTATGGAACTTAACTGTTAAAAGTAAAGTACAGGGGATTACAGTATTTAATGTAGTTATATGGAGGTCTATATTTTGGACAATTTAACACAGGAAGAATTAGAGTACAGAAGATATTTACAGAGACGCATTCGTAAGCGGAGAAGAAGAAGAAAAGTTATGATTGCCCGCACGATTGTAGCAGTGGTATTTGTACTTTTATTAGTTGGAATAGTATTTCTGGCTAAATTTATAATTGGAAATATATCTGGCTCAGACAGTGCTAAGGTGAACAAAAGTAAAGTGGCGGTTGAGCAGACGGCCACACCGACAGTGACGCCAACTGAGGAACCGGATTCCGTTATAATTCCGGAAGGTTATAATGAAGTGTATAATCAGCTTAATGTTTTGGCAAAAGATTATCCTGACGTAGAGAGTGTTATTATGAACCTGTCTCAGTATCCAATGGAGATTCTGAAATTACTTTTAAGTAATCAGGAAACGTTATCATTTGTAAAAAATTATCCAAAACATAAAAATGATGCTGCTTCTTTAGGGGAGATATCTGAAGAAGAGGTGGCAGATGGTATCCCATTACTTATACAGTGGGATGAAAGATGGGGATATGTAAAATATGGTCAGGAGCCTTTAGCTATAACAGGGTGCGGACCAACATGTATGTCTATGATATATTCAGGATTATTGAAGAATACATCAATGTCACCAGCGGATATGGCTGAGTATTGTGTAACAAAGAATTATTATAGTGAAGACACAGGGACTTCATGGGCTATGATGCTTGAAGGTGCAAGAGATTTGGGGCTTAATTCAGAAAAGATATCTACAGATATTGATACTCTGCGTAAGAATCTGAAAAAAGGAAAACCGATGATATGCAGTATGATGCCAGGTGATTTTACTCAGGAAGGACATTTTATTGTGCTTAGTGGTCTTGATGAAAATGGAATGGTTATTGTCAATGATCCAAATAGTAGGGAACGTTCAGAGCAGAGTTGGAAATTAAAACGTATCCAGAAACAGATTAAGGCAGCGTGGGTATATTCTCTTCCTTGATTTTGGGAATAAATGAATTTGAATTACACATGATGGAGGGGCAGTATATGACAGAAATATTGAAAAGTAATGGAGAAATAAAGATTGACAATGGTGAGCTTGAGACAAGTGATATACCAAAAGACTTTACTGAACCAGAAGTACTTTATGAAAAATTAAAACAAATGATTAAGAAGTATCATCCTTCAGGGGATATTTCAATGATAGAAAAGGCATATAAGATTGCATACAATGCCCATGAGGGACAGCTTAGAAAATCCGGAGAGCCATATATTATTCATCCTTTATGTGTGTGCATAATTCTTGCAGAACTTGAACTTGATAAGGAGACTATTGTAGCCAGTATGCTTCATGATGTTGTTGAAGATACAGTTATGACCAGCGAGGAGATAGTGGAAGAGTTTGGTGCAGAGGTTGCATTATTAGTTGATGGAGTTACAAAACTTACCCAGTTAAATTACGTTGCTGATAAGGTAGAGGTACAGGCGGAGAATCTGAGAAAGATGTTTCTTGCGATGGCAAAGGATATAAGGGTAATACTTATAAAGCTTGCCGACAGACTTCACAATCAGAGAACAATGCAGTATCAGACTCCTGAGAAACAGAGAGAAAAATCAAGGGAAACACTTGATATATATGCTCCGATTGCTGACAGACTTGGTATTTCCAAAGTAAAAGTCGAGCTTGATGACCTTGCATTTCAGTATCTTGAACCTGAGAGATTCAGGGAACTTGTTGAAAATATTGCTAATGGCAAAGTTAAGAGAAATGAATTTATTAAGCAGATAATAGAGGAAGTATCCGAGCATATTGAGGAGGCAGGTATAGTTGCAACCATTGATGGCAGGGCTAAACATTATTTTAGTATCTATAAGAAAATGGTTACACAGAACAAGAAACTGGAGCAGATATATGATTTGTTTGCTGTAAGAATTATTGTGGAGTCAGAGAGAGACTGCTATACAGCACTTGGAGTTATTCATGAGATATATAAACCTATTCCTGGACATTTCAAGGATTATATAGCCATGCCGAAACCAAACAATTACCAGTCGCTTCATACCACACTGATAGGACCGGCAGGTCAGCCTTTTGAGATTCAGATAAGGACACATGAAATGCATCGTACTGCTGAGTATGGTATTGCAGCCCACTGGAAATATAAAGAGAACCAGTATGGCCACAATACGGCGGACAGTGAAGAAGAGAAACTTTCATGGCTCAGAAGAATCCTTGAATGGCAGAGAGATATGTCTGATAATAAAGAGTTCTTAAGCCTGTTAAAGAGTGATCTGGATTTGTTTGCAGACCATGTATACTGCTTTACAAAGGATGGAGATGTAAAGAATCTTCCTGCCGGCTCTACTCCTATAGATTTTGCATATGCGGTTCACAGTGCAGTTGGAAATAAGATGGTTGGTGCAAGGGTAAATGGAAACCTTGTCAATATTGATTATAAGATTCAGAACGGTGACAGAGTCGAGATAATGACTTCGCAGAATTCCAGAGGACCTAGCAGAGACTGGCTTTCTATTGTAAAGAGCACGCAGGCTAAGAATAAGATAAACCAGTGGTTCCGTTCAGAGTTTAAAGAAGAAAATATTATAAGAGGAAAAGAACTTCTTGCAAGCTATTGCAAAAACCAGGGAATATCTATGTCAGAGCTTGTAAAGCCTGAGTATACAGTTGCATGTAAGAAAAAATATGGTTTCAGGGATTGGGATTCCGTGCTTGCTGCCATAGGTCACGGCGGCCTTAAGGAAGGGCAGGTAGTAAATAAACTTCAGGATGAATACAACAAAAAGAATCCACAGCATACAACAGACAAAGATATACTGGATGCACTTAATGGTGCAGGAGTGCAGAATGGTGCAAGTGTAAAGGCAGCTGCCATCAAATCAAAAAGTGGTATAGTTGTAGCCGGAATAGATGATGTATCAGTGAGATTTTCAAGATGCTGCAGTCCTGTTCCCGGTGATGAGATTATTGGATTTGTGACAAGAGGAAGAGGTGTATCTATCCACAGAACAGATTGTATAAATATGATGAATCTTTCTGAGCCGGACAGACAGAGGATAATTGAGGCTGAATGGCAGACTTCGTCTGAGGGTAAAGCGGATGAACTTTACGATACAGAGATTATAATTTATGCAAACAACAGGATGGGGATACTTCTTGATATAACGAAAGTGTTTACAGAAAATAAAATCAATGTGAAATCAATGAGTACACGTGTAAGTAAACAGGGAATAGCTACTATAAATGTAGGATTTGAGGTTCGCGGTGTTGACTCATTGAAAGAACTTACAAAGAAACTTAGAAATGTAGAAAGCGTGCAGGATATTCAGAGAACGCAGGCTTAATGTGGAGGAAATATGAGTAGTATAAAATGTGATTTCAGGGTAGTCGGACCTGTTCAGACTAACTGTTATTTTGCATATAATGTTGATACTCTTGGTTGTGTGATTGTTGATCCGGGAGATGAGAGCGGTAAGATAATAAAATATATTGAAAATAAGGAGCTAAAACCAGAAGCTATACTTCTAACTCATGGTCATTTTGACCATATAGGTGCAGTTGAGGAGTTGAGAAAAAAATATGGCGTAAAGGTTTATGCGGCTGATAAAGAAAGAGATACTCTTTCGGATATAAATCTTAATCTTTCATCGCAGTTTATGGGAAATCATATGAGCATAGAAGCTGATGAGTGGATGCAGGATGGACAGGAGATAGAACTTTTAGGTGATACTGTCAGATGTATACTTACACCGGGACATACAGTTGGTGGTATGTGCTATTATTTTGTAAATAACGGATTTCTTTTTTCGGGAGATACACTTTTTCAGCAGTCTGTGGGAAGAACAGATTTTCCGGGTGGAAGTATGAGTCAGATTATACAGTCAATACGAACTAAACTTTTTGTTCTGCCTGACTTTGTGCGGGTATATCCGGGGCATGGCATGATGACATCTATACAGGAAGAAAAGATGTTAAATCCATTTGCAGTGGAATAGACAGGAAACGAGGAAATATGATTTCGATTATTTTATCAGAACGGGATTTTGATTATGAGATACAGGCACTGGTCAGCAGTTTCTTTCCGGGAATACATGTAAATGTTTTTGTCGCTGATAATCTGGAAGAGGCAGGAGATAAGCTTGACAGTTCGTTTATAGTGATAAGAATATCATTGCAGGGTAAATATGTGGAGACAGACATAACCTGTGGAGAGCACAGAGTACTTGCAAGTGCGTCTGTCTCTGGCGATGATGACTGGCACAAACATGCCGGAAAGACAGCACATCCATACAGGACTTATTATAAAAATATACTTAAAAAGCTTATATTTCAGCAGATAAGCAGGTTTCCGGAGAAAAAACTTCCTGACGGACTTAATAGGCGTATACCTGCATGGGGAACTATGACAGGGGTTCGTCCAACAAAGATTGCAATGAATGAGATTTTATCAGGAAAGAGTCCGGAGCAGGTCAGGAAAGAACTTCGTGAGACATACTGCTGCAGTGAAGAAAAGGCAGAGCTTGGAATGCAGATAGCCTCAAGAGAAGCTGAAATATTAAAGGCAGCAGACTTTGAAAATGGATATAGTTTATATATAGGAATTCCTTTTTGTCCGACTACCTGTCTTTACTGTTCTTTTACCTCATACCCGTTTGAGAAGTTTGGAAATCTTGCAGAGGATTATCTTGTGGCTCTTAAGAAAGAGATTTCATATGTGTCAGAGCAGGCCAAGGGAAGAAAGCTTACCAGTATATATATCGGAGGAGGAACACCGACAACACTCACAGCTCCTCAGCTTGATGAACTTATTTCTTTTGTAAGGGAATGCTTTCCGGTTGATGAAGTTAGCAGAACAGGAAAATATTCATATGAATTTACTGTTGAGGCAGGAAGACCAGACAGTATAACAGAGGACAAATTAAAAGTATTAAGAAAACATGGTGTAGACAGAATATCTGTAAATCCGCAGACAATGCAGCAGAAAACACTTGAACTTATTGGCAGAAAACATACAGTGCTTCAGACAAAAGAAGCATTTAAGATGGCAAGGGAGTTAGGATTTACTAACATAAATATGGATCTTATAATAGGCCTTCCGGGTGAGACGGTTGAAGAATTTGAGGATACACTTGCCAGGATAGAAGAACTTAATCCGGATAGTGTTACAATTCATTCTCTGGTTGTTAAGAGAGCATCACGGCTTAGAAGTACACTTGAAGAGTGTGATGAACTTTATGATGATGAGAAGCCACTCCGAATGGAAAAGATGCTGCAGATTGGTGAAAAATTTGCAGTCAGAAACGGTTATCTGCCATATTATATGTACAGACAGAAAAACTCTGCAGGTCATGCCGGAAGTACAGGTCAGGAAAATATTGGTTATGCGAGACCGGGTAAAGAATGTATATATAATATACTTATTATGGAAGAAAAACAGACGATACTTGCGGTAGGTGCCGGAGCATCTACAAAAATTTATCACAGAGAACTCGGTCAGGTGAGCAGAATTGAGAATGTTAAGAGTATAAATGATTATATTGACAGAATCGATGAGATGATAGAGAGAAAAGATGGTAAATTATTTGAAAATAATTAGTGATAGTGAGAAGATATCAGATGGTATGAAAGCTTTGGTATCAGAGGAAATGCATCATGGTATTGAGGTGAGTAATCTTGCAGTTAAGATTGCCAGAGAACTCGGTGAGAAAGATGAATTTTGTGATAGAATCGCTATTGCAGGTGTAGTACATGATATCGGCAAAATGGAACTTACCAGACATCTATTTTCAAAAAATACAGATACACTTGTGATAGAACATATAAAATATGTCAGATTTCATACAGAGTACAGTTATAAGATACTTATGCAGGCGGGTTATCCCGAGGATATAGCGAAAGCGGTTTACTATCATCATGAAAATTATGATGGTTCGGGTTATCCTGACAATCTGCGTGGTGATAATATACCATGGATGGCAAGAATAATAAGAGCATGTGATGTTTTTGCTGCTCTTACAAGTGACAGAAGTTACAGAAAGGCTTTTGATACAAAGACAGCAATTGATATAATGATAGATGAGGTTGCTGATTATGATATGAGAGTATTTCTTGCATTTCAGAGAATTTTTCATAGGGAGAATGGCTTTGACAGAGAAATGCTTAGAAATTCAGTAAATGAGCTTCAGAGCAGACAGCTTGAACTTTTTATAAAAGAAGCCGGGCATTAGTATGCAGGTTCATTATTGATATATTTTTACTTTTGTTGTATTATAAAATGTTGTGTGGCAAATAGTCTGTAATTACAGATACTACAATAAATATTTAATGGTATACCGCACTTTGTAAACGTTGTACCAGAGTCAGATAGGAGGAAAAAATGGCTGAGTCGATGAGAGGCATGAAGCGCACATGCAGATGCGCTGAGCTAAATGAGAAGAATATAGGTGAAGAAGTCACAGTGATGGGCTGGGTTCAGAAACAGCGAAACAAAGGTGGAATCATTTTTGTTGACATGCGTGACCGTTCAGGAATACTTCAGGTTATTTTTGAAGATGGAGAGGTTGCTGATGAGTACTTTGTAAAGGCAGAGAAGCTCAGAAGTGAGTTTGTAATAGCTGTAAGAGGAAAGGTAACAGCACGTTCAGGTGCAGTCAATGAGAATATAGCTACAGGTGCAATCGAGGTGAGAGCAGAGGAACTCAGAGTGCTTTCAGAGTCAGATACACCTCCGTTCCCAGTGGAAGAGAACAGCAAGACAAAAGAAGAATTGAGACTTAAATATCGTTATCTTGATCTTAGACGTCCGGACCTTCAGAGAAATCTTATTATGAGAAGCAAGGTTGCAACTCTTATACGTCAGTTCCTTGCAGATGAGGGATTCCTTGAGATAGAGACACCAATGCTTACTAAGAGTACACCAGAGGGAGCAAGAGATTACCTGGTGCCTAGCCGTGTGCATCCTGGTACATTTTATGCACTTCCACAGTCTCCACAGCTCTTTAAACAGCTTCTTATGTGCTCCGGATATGACAGATATTTTCAGATAGCAAGATGTTTCAGGGATGAGGATCTTCGTGCAGACAGACAGCCAGAGTTTACTCAGGTAGATATGGAGCTTTCTTTCGTTGATGAAGATGATGTTATGGATGTCAATGAAAGACTTCTTCAGAAAATATTTAAAGAGGTACTTGATGTAGATATCGAGCTTCCAATTCAGAGAATGACATGGCAGGAGGCTATGGACAGATTTGGTTCAGACAAGCCGGACCTTCGCTTTGGCATGGAGCTTAAAGATGTTTCTGAAGTGGTAAAGGATTGTGACTTTGCTGTATTTACAGGAGCACTTGAGAACGGTGGTTCTGTCCGTGGTATAAATGCCGAGGGACAGGGAAGTATGCCTAGAAAGAAAATAGATGCACTTGTAAAATTTGCAAAAGACTTTGGTGCAAAAGGTCTTGCATATCTTTCTATAAATGAGGATGGAACATATAAGTCATCATTCTCTAAGTTTATGAAAGAGGAAGAACTTAAGGCACTTGTCGATGCAATGGAGGGTAAGCCTGGAGATTTACTTCTCTTTGCAGCAGATAAGAACAAAGTTGTATATGATGTACTTGGAAACCTCAGACTTGAGATAGCAAACAATCTTGGTCTTCTTGATAAAAATGTATTTAAATTCCTCTGGGTTACAGAGTTCCCGGAATTTGAGTATTCAGAGGAGCAGGGAAGATATCTTGCAATGCATCATCCATTTACAATGCCATTTGAAGAGGATATACAGTATCTTGAATCTGATCCGGAGAAAGTCCGTGCAAGAGCTTATGATATTGTGCTTAATGGTACAGAGATTGGTGGAGGTTCTATAAGAATCCATCAGGATGATGTTCAGGAAACTATGCTTAAGGCACTTGGATTCACAAATGAGAGAGCACATGAGCAGTTTGGATTCCTTCTTGATGCATTCAAATACGGTGTGCCACCTCACGCTGGTCTTGCATATGGTCTTGACAGACTTGTCATGATTATGGCTAAGGAAGACAGCATTCGTGATGTTATAGCATTCCCTAAGGTTAAAGATGCTTCATGTCTTCTTACAAATGCTCCTGGTGAGGTTGAACAGACTCAGCTTGATGAACTTTGTCTTGATATCTCTGCAGCAGCAAATGTTACAGAAGAAGCTGAATAGTATATGAACAGAGAAAAGTATTTAAGAGTAATGTCCTGTATTTCATCAAAGAAATACGGGACTTTATCTGTAAAGATTGCAGGTAAACTTTTGACATATATTACAGGTATTATATATATGCTTACAATATTGTCTTTATTGTATGGCAGAGATACAAGAGTGATAAAAGTTATACTGGTTCCGGCAGTATCCTTTATACTGCTGTCAGTGTTCAGACATTTATATAATGCTGAAAGACCATATGAAAAATATGGGTTTGAACCACTTATACATAAAGATACAAAAGGGAAATCATTTCCCAGCAGACATGTATTTTCAATATATATGTGTGGCAGTGCCGTTATGTATATTATTCCGTCAGCTGGTGTTATCATATATATAATGGGATTGTTTCTTGCGGTTATAAGAGTAGTTACGGGGGTACATTTTATCAAAGATGTATGTGCCGGTGCTCTTGCAGGAGTTATTTGTGGAATAATAGGATTTATTATTATATAAACATTTGTGCAGAGAGTGCGCAGGATGGAGGTAAAAAATGGAAATGTATAATCACCATACGGTGGAGAAAAAATGGCAGAAAATCTGGGATGACGAGAAAGCATTTAAGACAGAGAATGACTATACAAAGCCTAAATTCTATGCTTTGGTAGAGTTCCCTTATCCATCAGGACAGGGACTTCATGTTGGTCATCCAAGACCATATACAGCGCTTGATATCGTATCTCGTAAACGCAGAATGCAGGGGTACAATGTACTTTATCCAATGGGCTGGGATGCATTTGGTCTTCCAACAGAGAACTATGCTATCAAAAACAAAGTGCATCCAAAAGAGGTAACAAAAAATAACGTTGCACGTTTCAAAGAGCAGCTTCATTCTCTTGGATACTCTTTTGACTGGGACAGAGAGATAAATACAACAGATCCAGAGTATTATAAATGGACTCAGTGGATTTTCCTTAAGCTTTTTAAGGCAGGTCTTGCATATAAGAAAGAGATGCCTATAAACTGGTGTACTTCATGTAAGGTCGGTCTTGCCAATGAAGAGGTAGTAGGCGGAGTATGTGAGCGTTGCGGCTCTACTGTTGTACGTAAAGTAAAGAGTGAGTGGATGCTTAAGATAACAGATTATGCAGACAAGCTACTTGAAGGTCTTAATGATGTTGATTACATCGAGAGAGTAAAGACTTCACAGCGCAATTGGATTGGACGTTCTGAAGGTGCAGAGGTAGATTTCAGAATTAAGGATAAAGAGGATAAACTCCGCGTTTATACAACAAGACCAGATACTCTTTTCGGTGCAACTTATATGGTTGTTTCTCCGGAGCATCCAATTATTGATAAATACAAAGATGAGATAAAGAACTGGGATGCCATTGCAGATTATCGTGAGATGGCTTCAAAGAAATCTGATTTTGAGCGTACAGAGCTTGCAAAGGACAAGACAGGTGTACTTCTTGACGGACTCACAGCCATAAATCCTATAAATGATACAGAGATTCCTATCTGGATTTCTGACTATGTACTTATGACATATGGAACAGGTGCTATCATGGCAGTACCTGCACACGATGACCGTGACTGGGAGTTTGCAAAGAAATTCAATCTTCCTATGATTCAGGTAGTAGAGGGAAGTGATGGTCCTGTAGATATAAATGAAGCAGCATTTACTGATGTTGCGACGGGTAAAATGATAAATTCAGGTTTCCTCACAGGTCTTACTGTTGCTGAAGCTAAAGAGAAAGTAAAGGATTTCCTTACAGAGAAGAAGATAGGAAACCGCAAAGTTAACTACAAGCTTCGTGACTGGGTATTCTCAAGACAGAGATACTGGGGTGAGCCTATTCCTATCATTCACTGTGAGAAATGTGGATATGTTCCTGTAGATGAGAGCGAGCTTCCACTTCTTCTTCCAGAGGTTGACAGCTATATGCCAACAGATAATGGTGAGTCACCTATAGCAGCAATGACAGACTGGGTTAATACTAAGTGTCCATGCTGTGGTGGAGATGCAAAACGTGAGACAGATACTATGCCTCAGTGGGCTGGTTCATCATGGTATTTCTTAAGATATACAGATCCTACTAACAAAGAGTGTCTTGCAAGTCCTGAAGCACTTAAATACTGGCTTCCTGTTGACTGGTACAACGGAGGTATGGAGCACACAACACTTCATCTTCTGTATTCACGTTTCTGGCATAAATTCCTTTATGATGAGAAGGTAGTACCTACATCTGAGCCATATCAGAAACGTACATCGCATGGCATGATTCTTGGCAGCAATGGCGAGAAGATGAGTAAGTCACGTGGAAATGTAATAAATCCTGATGATATAGTAAGAGATTATGGTGCAGATACACTTCGTACTTATGAGATGTTTATAGGTGCATTTGATCTTAGTGCTTCTTGGTCAGATGATGGTGTTAAGGGATGCCGCCGTTTCCTTGAGAGAGTATGGAAACTCCAGACAATTATGACAGATGAAGAAGGTTATTCTTCAGATATGGAGACAAAGGTTCATCAGACAATAAAGAAGGTTTCAAATGATTTTGAAAGTCTTAAGTTCAACACAGCCATAGCTGCAATGATGGCACTTATAAATGATATTTATAAGAAAAATTCTATCACAAAGGGTGAATATAAGACTCTTATCACTATGTTAAATCCGGTTGCACCTCATATGACAGAGGAACTCTGGGAAATCATTGGTGGTGAAGGCAGACTTTATCAGGCTTCATGGCCAGAGTATGATGAGGCAAAGACAGTTGAGTCTACAGTTGAGATTGCTGTACAGATCAATGGAAAGACAAAAGTCACTATTGCTATTGCAAAAGATGAGGATAAGGATTCTGTTATTGCAAAGGCCAAAGAAGCTCTTGGAAGTAAATTATCAGGAAATATTATTAAAGAGATTTATGTACCGGGACGTATAGTAAATATTGTTGCAAAATAAACCATATCTTATGGTATTACCAATGGAGCGTCGTGTAATGCGTCGCTCCATATTTTAAAATTAACAAAAGTAATGTGAGGAAATTAAATGAGCAGTTTTTTTTACAAAAGCAGATTGAATATCAGAAGTGTTATGCTGCTTCTGGTATTTACAATGATGTTTTCTGTTGCGGTTAAGGGGAGAGATGTAAAGGCAGAATCTAACGAAAAGATATATGAAGATGCCGATAAAAATCTGGAATTAAAATATGATGACAGATATAGTTTTGCTGATGCTATTGATAAGATAATAACTGTGTCAGTGAAATCAAAGAATGTAAAAACAGGGAAAAAAGATGAGAATGTACTTAAGATAAATTCTGAAAATGAAAAACAGGTTATTGCTGTTGGCTGTGGAAGAGCAGTGGTTGTACTTAAGAATGGAAAAAATATAGCGGTTAAGGTCAAAGCTTCAAAGATTAGCCTTATTCTTCTTATAGGACAGAGTAATATGGAGGGGAGTCCTAATAAAAAAGGAAACCCTGAGGAGTACAAGAAGCAGTATCTGGTAAACAAACAGGGTAAAGTTTACAATACATATGGACCTTCCACAGTAAATCATTCATTGACAAATGGATGTTTTTCTGAGAAGTCACCTAAGCTTACCATCTGGAATGCAGATGAATTTGTTCCCGAGACTCTTACTGACAATAGCAGCAGTAAAGAGTGGAAGAGAACAAACAATATGACAGATGCAGATGGAGCTGTTGGAAAGACCGGTATAGACAGTGCACTTGCACAGGAGTGGGTTAAAAAGACAGGTGAGAAAGTATGGCTTGTAAATGCGGCTCATAGTGGTCATTCAATAAAGACATGGCTTCCCGGAAAGCAGAGAACCAACAATAATTTCTGGCAGGCTGTAACTTTGTATAAGACTTGTGCCAAGGTTTTAAATAAAGAGATAGAGGCAGGCCACTATAAAATGAGTCATAAGGGCTATTACTGGCTTCAGGGTGAGACAGATGCAAGAATGAATGCGGCAGATTATATGAGAGATTATATGAGTATGCATAATGCACTTAAGAGAGAATTAGCTGATAATCTCGGAGAAATATTATATAAAAATGTCAGGAAAAAGCTTGAATTTGCCGGGATACTTATGGTTCGGGCTCATAAAAATCCTAGAGACATAAGCGATTTGTCAATGACAGGTCCACGAAAAGCACAGTATTATATGTGTAATTCAAATCAGATGGAGTACAGGGATATATTTCTTGCAAGTCAGATTGCAGAAGACTGGGCTACAGATGAAGGCGTCGCTGCATATTTTACAGATAAGTATGGAAGTGCAGAGAATTATCTTGCAGTCAATAGCAATATTAAAAGTGAAAATATAAAAATGCCGTCTAAGGTTACAGATGTACATGAGACAGTCCATTATACACAGCTTGCATATAATGAGCTTGGAAGGGACGCAGCAGATAATATATGCTATGCGCTTAAACTTACAAAAGTTCCTTCACAAAAACCGGTTATCAAATTTGTTGGTACTGATGGATATACAGAGGTTGATTCATTTGTGTGCAGCTCATCAGAAAATATGTCACTTACATTAAAGGTTTATCCATCGTATAAGTCTAAGTCTGTAAAGCTTATGAGAACTAAAGGTGTAAAGATTAACAGATGGAATGTGAGTCTGGATGTCTCAAAGTATTTTAGTGGAAAATTTAAATTTACTATTGGCAAAAAGGTACATATATTTAATTTATATTCGCAGGACGGTATATGTAAGTTAAAAGGGATTTATAAGACCTTTATGGGAGTACAGATTAACTGGGAGAGTCTTCCAAAAGCAGAGTACTATGTTGTATACAAAAGACCACAGGGTACTTCAAAATGGAAGACAGTTGCTAAATGTAAGAAAGATACAGTAAGTTATATAGATTCAGAGCCGTATACAGGTGTGACGCATGAATATAAAGTGTGTGCATATAATAAAAAAGGTTCAGAGGGACAGCCTGCAATTGCAAGTGTGCTGGCTTGACAGAGTAGGAAGGATTTGGTATAATGTGCGGGCACGAGGGAGTAGTTAGCGTATATAATACGTGGCTAAGCCAACAACCTCGACCGAAAGGTCTGGCTTAATCTTAAATAACAAGACTCATGCGCAGATTTTCTGTGCTTGGGTTTATATGGATATAAAAATCAGGTACAGTAGTATCTGATTTTTTTGTTTTACAGGAAACTTTATCCTATAAAGCAAAAATGTTCCATAATGTGCAGTTTGCGTAGAAGATTTAATTGCTTCGTAATACCGTGAATGCGTTAGAATTTTGAAAGGAGAAAAACATGGGAATTATTGAATTACTGCTTATATCAGTCGGACTTGCAATGGATGCATTTGCGGTATCTGTATGCAAGGGACTTAATATGAGTAAAATCAATTACAAAAATGCAGGTATTATTGCATTGTTCTTTGGAGCATTTCAGGGATTTATGCCTTTGATTGGATATTTTCTTGGAACAAGATTTCAGAGGTATATACAGTCAATAGACCACTGGATTGCTTTTGGACTGCTTGTATTTATTGGCGGGCAGATGATTTTTGAAGTGTTTAAGGGAGAAGAGGAGGCTTTGGACGAAGACGGAGACAAACTTCAGCTTAAACAGTTAGTTATTCTTGCCATAGCAACGAGCATAGATGCACTTGCAGTTGGAATTACATTTGCACTTCTTGATGGAGGTGTGGGAATAATTACTTCAGTGCTTATGATAGGAATAGTTACATTTATTATTTCTTTTATGGGTGTAATTATAGGAAACAGGTTTGGAAATAAATATGAAAGCAAAGCACAGCTTGCGGGTGGTATAATTCTTGTGCTTATAGGTTTGAAGATTTTACTTGAGCATATGGGCTTTATCAGCTGATTCAGAATAAATGCTGATTTAGTTGTGTGATGAATATATAAAAGAAAGTGAGGATATCTGTATGGAATATGTATGGTTAGTTGTAGGTTTTATTCTGCTTATAAAAGGAGCAGATTATTTTGTTGATGGAAGTTCGAGCATTGCCAAAAAACTTAAAGTACCTTCTCTTATAATAGGCATGACAATAGTTGCTATGGGAACAAGTCTTCCGGAATGTTCAGTGAGTATATCAGCAGCATTGGCAGGAAAAAACGGCCTTGCGATAAGCAATGCTGTTGGTTCAAATATATTTAATCTTATGGTTGTATGTGGTTTCTGTACTTTGTTCTGTCCACTTAAGGTTGATAAAAAGACACTAAAAAAGGAATTTCCATTTTCAGTTTTAGTTGCAATAATACTTCTTATTCTTGGTGGAATTGGAATGATACTTGGAAGAGTTGATGGCATCATACTTATGGTTATATTTGCGGGATTTTTATATTCAATGGTAAACTCTGCAAAGAAAGCCAGGGCAGCAGGTGAAAACACAGAGGAAGAGGAATACAAAATTCTTCCTGTAAGCAAGTGTATACTTTTTATCATTGGAGGTATCGCAGCAATTGTTTTAGGTGGAAATCTTGTTGTTGATTCAGCTTCAACTATTGCAGCTAATTTTGGTATGAGTGACACACTTATCGGTCTTACGGTAGTTGCATTTGGAACAAGCCTTCCGGAGCTTGTCACATCTGCTGTGGCAGCAAAGAAGAATGAAGTTGACATGGCACTTGGAAATGTAATTGGCTCAAATATATTTAACATACTGCTTGTATTAGGTGTTTCGGCAGCAATTTCTCCAGTGGTATTTGCAATGGAGAATATCATTGATATAATAGTTTTAGTAGTGATGAGTATTATAGTATTGTTCTTTGCATGGAGTAAACAGAAGATTGTGCGTTCAGAGGGAATAATAATGCTTGTTATGTATGCCGCTTATATGGTATATATCTGCATGAGATAAGTTATATGTTCTCTCACAAAATCAAGCACCAAGAAACTACGAGAGAATAATTATTATAAAGGGACATATTTATCTGGTTTGAAGTGATAAATGTGTCCTTTTTCTATAATAAAATACAGGAAAAAACTAAAATTAGCACTCATCTCAATTGATTGCTAATTTTTGCTTGACATTTTATTAAAGGCGTATTATTATATGTTTTGTTAGCAGTCAAACGTGGTGATTGCTAATATATAAAAAGGTAACGAAGCGGATTTGTAGTGTCCGCTTTATACATAGCATTAAAAATAGCTGTATATGCATTAGATTTAGAATAGGAGTGACGAATTATGCAGAGTAGACAGGGTAGTTTATCAATTGATTCAGAAAATATGTTTCCGATTATAAAGAAATGGCTTTATTCAGACCATGATATTTTTATCAGAGAGCTTGTTTCCAACGGATGTGATGCCATCACAAAACTTAAAAAGCTTGATGTGATGGGTGAGTATACTTTACCTGATGATTACAAGGCGCAGATACAGGTTGTCGTTGATACAGAGGGTAAAACAATATCATTCACAGATACAGGTCTTGGTATGACTGCTGATGAAGTTGATGAATATATCAATCAGGTAGCATTTTCAGGTGCAACTGATTTCCTTGAGAAATATAAAGATAAGACAAATGAAGAGCAGATAATTGGACATTTTGGTCTTGGTTTTTATTCAGCATTCATGGTTGCAGACAGTGTAAGCATTGACACTCTTTCATGGAAAGAAGGAGCAACACCTGTACATTGGGAATCTGAAGGTGGAATTAACTTTGAGATGTCTGACGGAAATAAAGATACAATAGGAACAACAATCACACTTTATCTTTCAGAAGACAGTCTTGAGTTTGCAAATGAGTACAGAGTAAGAGAAGTCCTTAACAAATACTGCTCATTTATGCCGGTTGAGATATTCCTTTCAAAAGCAAATGCAGAGCAGGAGTATGAGACTATAGATAAAGAAGACCTTCGTGAAGATGATGTCCTTGTTGAGACAATAATAGAAGAGGCAAAGACAGAAGAGAGAGAGAATGAAAATGGTGAGAAAGAGACTGTTGAAATTTCTCCTCGCAAAGAGAAAGCTAAGATAAATAAGCGTCCTGTATCTATCAGTACAACACTTCCTCTTTGGATGAAGCATCCCAATGATTGCACAGATGAAGAGTATAAAGAATTCTACAGAAAAGTCTTCAACGACTATAAAGAACCACTCTTCTGGATCCATTTGAATATGGACTATCCATTTAACCTTAAAGGTATCTTATATTTCCCTAAGGTTAATACAGAGTACGACAACCTTGACGGTGTGATTAAGCTTTACAACAATCAGGTATTTATCGCAGATAATATCAAAGAGGTTATTCCAGAGTTCTTAATGCTTCTTAAAGGTGTAATTGACTGTCCAGACCTTCCGCTTAACGTTTCAAGAAGTGCGCTTCAGAATGATGGATTTGTTAAGAAGATTTCAGATTATATCACAAAGAAGGTTGCTGACAAACTTTCAGGAATGTATAAAGTAGATAAGGAAAGCTATGAGAAATACTGGGATGATATCAGTCCATTCATTAAGTTTGGATGCCTCAAAGATGAGAAGTTCAGAGAAAAGATTAAAGATTTTGTTATTTTCAAAGACCTTTCAGATAAATATGTTACTCTTCCAGAGTATATCGAGGAGACAAAGAAAGATACAGATGATGTAGTAGTAGAGGAAAGTGTAGAGGCAGCAGAGAATAATGATGACAGTGAGGAGAAAGAGGAAACACCTGCAACTGTATATTATGTAACAGATGCTGTACAGCAGAGCCAGTATATAAATATGTTCAAAGAGCAGGGACTTAATGCTCTTATGCTTACACACTCTATTGACCAGCCATTTATCACACAGCTTGAGCAGGGTGATGTAAAGGTTAAATTCCAGCGTATCGATTCAGATGTAGTTGACACAATGACAGAAGAGGTTGATGAGGAGACTATAAAAGCTCAGACAGAGACACTCAGCGAGATATTTAAGAAAGCACTCGGAAAAGAAAATCTCGAAGTAAAGGTTCAGAAGCTTAAGAATGATAATGTTTCTTCTATGGTGACATTGTCAGAGGAAACAAGAAGAATGCAGGATATGATGAAGATGTACAGTGCCGGCGGAATGGGCATGGGAATGGATGACATGTTCGGCGATGCAGAGACACTTATACTTAACTCATCAAATAAACTTGTACAGTATATCCTTGAAAATAAGGATGCGGAGAATGTTGATATCTTCTGTAAGCAGTTATATGACCTTGCAATGATAGCAAACAAGCCACTTAAGCCAGAGGCAATGACAGAGTTTATCGCAAGAAGCAATGAGATAATGATGCTTCTCACAAAATAAAACAGATTTTTCCTTCATCGTATAAATAAATATAGTAAAAGAAAAAGAAAAATCACATTATTGCTGATTGTGGCGGTAATGTGATTTTTTATTGTAAATAATTCAGTGGGAAGCAGCAGTTTACAATATATTTAAATTAATTTATACTTAATTTGGATTTTTGGATCGAAGTGTTGAGAGAGTAGTAAAGGAGTGATTTGAAATGAACAATATGTCAATTATGTTAGGAAAAAGACAGTTGGTAGATTCGATTTGGAAAAGTGCAGGAATTGAAGGTTTAGGTACTACATTTCCTGATACGGAGAGAATCTTAAATAATCTTCCTGTGAAAACAAGTAGAGATGAAGTTTGTTTTCATATAAATATGAAACGAGCATGGGAGTTTATATTTGATAATGTGGGATTACCTAATGATCTTGCTTTTCTTAGAGAACTTAATAAAATATGCCTAAATGGTACTGATATGGAGCTTGGAGCAGGACAGCTTAGAACTGTATTTGTTTCAATTGGAGGAACATCGTGGATACCTGAATTACCAGATAGAGACAAGGTTTTAGCAAAATTACAACAAATTGGTCAAATGGAAGATAAATTAGAGGCAGCAATAGAAATTTCATGTTATTTGTCCAGAAGTCAACTCTTTATTGATGGAAATAAGAGATTAGCTAATTTGATGTGTAATAAGATAATGATGGAGAATGATTTAGGAATTTTTTCTGTGCCATACAATAGAATTCCACATTATATGAAACTTCTTGTAGAATTTTATGAGACTGGGGTCAGTGATAGTCTTAAAGATTTCTTTAGAAAAGAATGCCTTTTAAGAAATATGAATCCACAGCCTCAGAATGATATTAAAACAATGAGTATTTTTGGGGAAATTTCACCATCTAGTTTGGATGAGATGCAAAAACGAAAATAAATATTATTGCAAGAGAGGGGGGAGTTCCGTAGCGTATATCTTTTTGGAGACAGAGAAAGCAAAACAAGAGCAACCGAGTTAAGAACGGTTGCTTTTGTTGTCAAGACAAGTAATATGAAGTATTTGCTGTGAAATTAATGTGTTTGGAATTTTATGCAGAAAAAGTGATATTTTTTAGTGTTTAGCTTGATTTTTCAAACCGATTTAAAGAATTTTATAAGCTATCAAAAATTAAAATATATAGTAAGAAGAAGCACAGTTAAATATA
>JAFPDA010000023.1 GCA_017425575.1 Lachnospiraceae bacterium
CACAAAAGTGTATATACACAATAGATACATACACTTTTTGCGATGAATTTTAAAAATATTTCTAGCTATCCATCCCACACCTAAAGGAGTGGGCTTTTCGCTAAGTTATTGTAATAATAACAATTTCAGACCATAATAATTTTATATATCTCCATAACATTCCGGACGTCTGTCCCTGAATATCCCCCAGCCGAGACGATTATTCTTAATCTCATCAAGGTCAAATGTATATGTGAGGACTGTCTCTTCATCACGCCCCGCACTGCTTAATATCTCACCTGTCTCATCTGTTATAAATGACGAACCGTAAAATATCAGTGACGACTTTTGTCCTCCATTCTCCTCACAAGGCTCTACATCTTCTTTTCCTATGCGGTTTGCCGCTATTACAGGCATAAGATTACTTCCTGCATGCCCCTGCATGCATCTTCTCCAGTGTGGCATACTGTCACATGAAAGTATAGGCTCACTTCCTATCGCTGTCGGATAAAATAAAAGCTCTGCACCTAAGACTGCCATACTTCTCGCTGTCTCAGGAAACCACTGGTCCCAGCATATACCTATGCCTATCCTGCCAAACCTTGTATCCCAAACCTTAAATCCGGTATTACCCGGTGTAAAATAAAATTTCTCCTGATAATAATGGTCATCAGGTATATGAGTCTTTCTGTATATACCAAGCACCTCACCATCAGCGTCTATCACAGCCACACTGTTATAAAGCACATTTATATCTCTTTCATAAAAGCTTACCGGGATAACAACTCCAAGCTCTTTTGCAACCTTCTTAAAATGCTGTACTGCATCATTTTCCTCTACTGGCTGTGCAAAATCATAGTATTCATAACGTCTTTCCTGACAAAAATACTGTCTCTCAAAAAGCTCAGGCAGCAAAATTATATTTGCTCCATTTTTAGCAGCCTCTCTTACCATCTTATCTGCTTTTTTTATATTCTCTTTCACATCTGTACTGCATTTCATCTGAACTGCTGCAACTGTAACATTTCTCATATATTTCACCCTTTTACTCTAACTAATCTGGAATCTGCTGTGTAATACAGTGAATATTTCCACCACCGACAATAATAGGTCTCGCCGGTATCTTATATACTTTTCTGTCTGGGAAAATTTTCTGCAGTATCGAGACTGCCACACTGTCATTCTTATCTCCAAACTGAGGAAGAATTATCCCTCCATTTGAGATATAGAAATTAACATAACTTGCGGCAAGTCTCTCTCCTGCCTCCCTCATATCCTCACCATCTTCAAACACAAAGCCGGAAAGCTCTTCTTCTGTTATGCAGACAGGCTTTTCAGGTATAGGAAGTTTATGGACTTTAAACTTACGTCCCTTTGCATCACACTCTGACTCAAGCACTTTAAGCGAGGCATTGCTAAGCTCCCACTGTGGGTCCTTTTCATCATCAGTCCATGCAAGGACTACTTCTGCTGCCCCAACAAACGCACACACATTATCGACGTGTTCATTGGTCTCATCATTATAAATTCCTCTCGGCAGCCATATAATCTTCTCTGCACCCAGATATAATTTTAACTGTTCTTCTATCTCTTCTTTGGAAAGTTCCGGATTTCTGCCCTTACTAAGAAGACATGCCTCTGTAACTATAACAGTACCCTCTCCGTCAGAATGTATCGAGCCGCCTTCAAGTACAAAGTGCTTAGCATCATAAAAATCCATGGAAAGTTTGTCACAGATACAGCCTGCCGCTGCATCATCCTTATCCCAGCTTGCATAAAGCCCGTCAAAATCTCCTCCCCAGGCATTAAATCTCCAGTCAATTCCACGCACATCATTCTCGCTGTTAATAACGCAGGTAGGGCCTATGTCCCTTGCCCACGCATCATCAGTCTCTATACAGAGCACCTCAATATTGTCATCCACGGCAAATACCGTCTCTGCCTCATCAAAATGCTCTTTTCCGGCAAGCATCCACACCTTTTCACTCTCTGCTATGGCTCTCGCAACAAGCACAAAAGTCTCTTTTGCCTCTTTTGCATCATGCGGCCATGAACCAGGTCTTATAGGCCATACCATACAACAGCCTTTGTGATGTGCATACTCTGCCGGCATATAATAGCCCTCATCCACAGGCTTAGTATCTTTTATTCTCACAAACAACCTCCATTAAGATAAACGATTTTTAAAGTCAAGATATCCAAACTCTTTTACAAGCTCACATTTTCCATCCTGTCTCATAACATAGATAGACGGAAGACCAATACCATTAAATGTATTGTTTTTTACCATTGAGTATATAGCCATATCCTCAAAATAAAGCCTGTCACCAATTTTTACATCCGCATCAAAAGCATAATCTCCTATTATATCTCCCGCAAGACAGGTATAGGAAGACAGCCTGTACTCATATGGCTTTTCTCCCCACTCACCACTATTCTTAAGTGGTGGTCTGTATGGCATCTCAAGCACATCCGGCATATGACATGCAGCCGAAGCATCAAGTATAAGTGTCTTTATACCATTGTCAACAATGTCAAGCACC
>JAFPDA010000024.1 GCA_017425575.1 Lachnospiraceae bacterium
GACGTAAGCCTTATAAGCGGACTCATATTAGTAGAAGACCAACCCACTGTAACAGGTGCGAGATAACCTGGCACAAGTCTTTTATACGAATTTACAAGTGGGTTGTTTATAAGAGACATGTTGGCAATATGTCTCAGTATTCCAGCCATAAAACTATATCCTTCTTTACTTACGCCTAAGGTATCATTCTCATCAGAAAATATATTTTTCCCATCCTTTAAAATTGTAAATGTATAATGTGCTCCTGAACCTTTCACACTTGCCCTTGGTTTTGGCATAAATGTCGCATGAACACCATGACGTCTCGCAACAGTTCTTACTACAAGTCTTGATGTCATAATATCATCTGCCATCTTTAACGGATTGGCATATCCAAGTTCAAGCACATGCTGAGATGCCTCATCTGAGTGGTATGAAGTTTCAACACTTATTCCCATATCTGAAAGGAACAGTACCATATCTCTTCTTGAATTCTCTCCACAATCAGCAGGTCCTACATCAAAATAGCCGCCCTTTTCATTTGAATGATTGGTCGGCTCTCCGTTCTCGCCAAGGTCAAAAAGAAAAAATTCATTCTTAATAGCTACTTTAAATTCATAGCCGCTTTCTTTTGCCTGTGCAATAACTTTTTTCAATACATA
Source organism: Lachnospiraceae bacterium (assembly GCA_017425575.1). GTDB lineage: Bacteria > Bacillota > Clostridia > Lachnospirales > Lachnospiraceae > Butyribacter. The sequence goes on from JAFPDA010000024.1 coordinate 642, forward strand.
TCTGCTGTCACCATCAAAAGGTGTTCCGTCAGGCTTAACTACATTACACAGAAAACGTGCAACTTTGCCGTTCTGAGGACGCCATGGAAATATAACAAAACTATCTAAATCAGGTACTAAAAATAATTCTTCATATCCTGTATCACGAAAACCATCAATAGCCGCACAATGAAATCTATAATGACCGTCAAGAATTTTGTCAATCTGGTCTATAGTTGTAGCCATATTTTTGAGATTTCCTGATATGTCAGTAAACTGAAGACGAATAAATTCAATGTCTTCCTCTTCAATCATGTCCAGTATATCTTCTCTTGTATACTTTGCCATTTTAAAGCCTCCTAATCCAGCGAAATAATGTAAAAACACACATTTTTCCTATTATATACTCTTTTTTTTTGTGTGTCAAACCCCCATATTAATAAGTAAGAAAAAAATAACAGTCCAGCCATATAATTTTTACAACAGCATTTGTGGCTGAACTGTTATATATTTATGCAAGATTTGTGTAACCCATAAGGAATTCATCTACTTCCTTAGCTACATTTCTTCCTTCACGGATTCCCCATACTACAAGGGACTGTCCTCTGTGCATATCACCAGCTGTGAATACTTTATCAACAGATGTCTTGTATGAGTCTTTTGCAGTCTCTACATTTGTTCTCTCGTTAAGCTTTACTCCAAATGCTTTTGCCACATAATCCTGTGTTCCCAGGAATCCTGCTGCAATAAGAACATAGTCTGCCGGAATTTCAAATTCGCTTCCTGCTATCTCTGCCATATTCATTCTGCCCGTCTTTTCATCCTTTTTAGGCTCAAGCTTAACAAGTTTTACTTTTTTGAGTTTTCCACTCTTATCTGCTATAAATTCTTTTACCGTTGCCTGATAGATACGTGGGTCATGACCATATACTGCAATAGCTTCTTCCTGACCGTAATCTGTCTTGCATACTCTTGGCCATTCAGGCCATGGATTATTTGTTGCACGCTGGTCTGGAAGTTTAGGCATCATCTCTATCTGTGTAACTGATTTTGCACCTTGACGTACTGCTGTTCCAACACAGTCATTACCTGTATCACCACCACCGATAACAACTACATTTTTACCTTTTGTATCAATCCAGCCTTCTTTACTTCCTGTAAGCACATGTTTTGTTGATCTTGTAAGGAAATCTACTGCAAAATAAATTCCATCTGCCTCTCTTCCTGCTGCCTTTATATCACGTGGATTTGATGCTCCACATGCAAGTATTACACTGTCATAATCTTTGAGAAGGTCATCTGCTTTTACTGTCTTTCCTACGTCAGCATTTACAACAAATTTGACACCTTCTTCTTCCATAACTTTCTGCTTTCTGTCAATAACCCACTTTTCAAGCTTCATATTTGGAATACCATACATAAGAAGTCCGCCGATATGGTCATTTCTCTCATATACTGTGACGTCATGGCCTCTTCTGTTTAACTGGTCTGCTGCCGCAAGACCGGCAGGACCTGAACCGACTATCGCAATCTTCTTTCCAGTGCGAACCTTTGGTGGTTTTGCTGCCATAAGTCCATTTTCATAACCATATTCTATAATAGCATTTTCATTTGCCTTACATGTAACAGGGCTGTCGTTAAGACCACATGTGCATGCCGCCTCACAGAGAGCTGGACAAACTCTCGATGTAAACTCTGGAAAGTTATTTGTCTCACGCAGAAGCTCCAAAGCTTTATCCTTACATCCATGATAAAGCATATCATTCCACTCTGGAACAAGGTTATTAAGAGGACAGCCTGATGCCATACCATTTATCATCATTCCGGACTGGCAGAAAGGAACACCACAGTTCATACAGCGGGATGCCTGCACCTTTCTGTCTTTCTCACTCATTGGTGTATGAAACTCGTTAAAATTCTTTATTCTCTCTAATGGCTCTACAGCCTTATTATTTTTTCTCTCATAATCTAAGAAACCAGTTGGTTTACCCATAACACTAACCACACCTTTCCAAATTTTCTCCCGGAATCTCTTCTGGCAAATCAGGAAATTCCGAGAAAAAATTTATACTATAATCAAAAGATACTTTTACAAAATTTCGAAATAATTATTCGCCCGCTTTTGCTTTTTTATTTTCATAAAAAGCTTCAATCTGTGCCTGCTCATAACTAAGTCCATGTTCTTCCATTTTTGCTATAAGCTGAAGCATCTTGCTGTAATCATATGCAATAATCTTTTTAAACTTTGGAAGATACTCGCTAAAGTTATCAAGAATCTTCTTACCCTTTTGGGAACCTGTTGCCTCAACATGCTCTGTTATTATCTCTTTAAGTTCTATTACATCATATTTATCTGTAACCGGTGATGATGAAACAAGTGATTTATTAAGTTTAAGATACAGGTCACTATCCTCATCAAGTACATAAGCAACACCACCGCTCATTCCTGCTGCAAAGTTCTTTCCTGTAGGTCCGAGTATTACTGCACGTCCACCTGTCATATACTCACAACCATGGTCTCCTACACCTTCAACTACTGCTGTACATCCTGAGTTTCTTACGCAGAAACGCTCACCGGCAATACCATTTATAAACGCCTTACCACTTGTAGCACCATAGAAAGCAACATTACCTATAATAATATTTTCTTCTGCCTTAAATTTTGTTCCTTTTGGTGGATATACAACAATCTTACCGCCTGATAATCCTTTTCCAAGATAATCATTTGAATCACCTACAAGTTCAAGAGTAAGTCCCTTTGGAATAAATGCTCCAAAACTCTGTCCACCGCTTCCGTGACATTCAACTGTAATTGTGTCTTCCTCAAGAGTATCATTGAATTTCTTTGTAATCTCAGAACCAAGGATTGTTCCAAGTGAACGGTTTATATTTGTAACCTTTGCTGTAATTTTTGTCTTTTCCCCTATATGAAGTGCTTTTTTAAGTTTTGGAAGAAATTCTGTTGAATCAATAGTTTTCTCAAGCTCAAAATCGTAAGCATTCTTTGGATTAAATTTATTTTCTTTTCTCTCTTTTGCAAATGTGTCATCAATTATATCTGAAAGGTCAACATTTAACTTCTTTACTCTCTCGGTATCTTTTACCTTGAGAAGGTCTGTACGGCCAACAAGGTCATCTACTTTCTTTATTCCAAGAGCTGCCATATATTCACGAAGCTCCTGTGCAATAAATTTCATAAAGTTCTCAACATATTCTGGTTTACCCTTAAATCTCTTGCGAAGTTCAGGATTCTGTGTAGCAACACCAACCGGACATGTATCAAGATTACATACTCTCATCATTACACAGCCCATTGTTACAAGTGGAGCTGTCGCAAAACCAAACTCTTCTGCACCGAGAAGTGCTGCTATGACAACGTCACGACCTGTCATAAGCTTACCGTCTGTCTCAATACGAACCTTAGAACGAAGACCATTCATTATAAGTGTCTGATGTGTCTCTGCAAGACCAAGCTCCCAAGGAAGACCTGCATTGTAGATAGAACTTCTTGGAGCTGCTCCTGTTCCTCCATCATATCCTGAGATAAGAATTACTGCCGCACCAGCCTTTGCAACACCTGCTGCAACTGTACCTACACCGGCTTCAGAAACAAGTTTTACAGATATTCTTGCATCTTTGTTACTATTCTTAAGGTCATATATAAGCTGTGCAAGATCTTCTATAGAATAGATATCATGATGAGGTGGTGGTGATATAAGACTTACACCTGGTGTTGAATGTCTTGTCTTTGCAACCCAAGGATAAACTTTTCCGCCTGGAAGATGTCCTCCTTCACCTGGTTTTGCACCCTGTGCCATCTTTATCTGAATCTCTTTTGCACTCACAAGATAACGTGATGTCACACCAAATCTTCCTGAAGCAACCTGCTTGATAGCTGAACATCTGTCTGTGTCTGAACCTGCTGTCTCAAGTCTTTCAAGACTCTCTCCACCTTCACCACTGTTTGATTTACCATGAAGATGATTCATAGCTATGGCAAGTGTCTCATGCGCTTCCTGAGATATAGAACCATATGACATAGCTCCTGTCTTAAATCTCTTAACTATCTCATCCACGCTCTCTACTTCATCTATTGAGATACCCTTTGCCGGATACTTAAAATCAAGCATACTTCTAAGATTCATCTGGGCTTCTTTTTCATCTATTGATTTTGTATACTGTTTGAACAAATCATAACTTCCAGTCCATGTAGCCTGCTGCAGAAGATGTATCGTCTCAGGATTATAGAGATGTTCCTCTTTTCCACCTCTCGACTTATGCTGTCCACGGCTCTCAAGGTTAAGACTCACCTCAAGTCCAAGTGGATCAAATGCCCCTGAATGAAGTCTGTCTACCTGTTTTTCAATATCCTCAAGTGTAAGGCTTCCGGCACAGCTTACTGTATCTGTAAAATATTTCTCAATTACGTCTTTTGAAATTCCAATAGCCTCAAATATCTTTGAACCCTGATATGACTGTATAGTTGAGATACCCATTTTCGAAGCAATCTTAACAATTCCATGTACTACTGCTGAATCATAATCATCAACTGCTGCATAGTAATCTTTGTCGAGAAGACCACTGTCTATAAGCTCCTTGATAGTGCTGTGTGCAAGATAAGGATTTATCGCACATGCTCCATAACCAAGAAGTGTTGCAAAATGATGTACTTCTCTTGGCTCTGCAGACTCAAGAATCATTGCCACTCTTGTTCTCTTCTTGGCATTTACAAGATGCTGCTGCATAGCTGCCACTGCAAGAAGCGAAGGTATAGCTACATGATTTTCATCCACTCCCCTGTCTGTAAGGATAAGGATGTTTACGCCCTCTCTGTAAGCACGGTCTGCATCATGACACAGACGGTCAATAGCTTTTTTAAGAGATGTATTCTTATAGTATGTGATAGGAATCTCTTCACATTTGAAGCCATCCTTTTTCATATTTTTAATTTTAAGAAGGTCTGTATCTGTAAGTATTGGATTACATATTTTAAGTACTTTACAGTTGTCTGCCTTCTCTTCAAGAAGGTTACCGTCCTCACCGATATATACACTTGTCGATGTAACTATCTCCTCACGGATAGCATCGATAGGCGGATTTGTTACCTGTGCAAATAACTGTTTGAAGTAATTAAATAATGGCTGAGGCTGATTTGAAAGCATAGGAAGTGGTGAATCTGTTCCCATTGCTCCGATTGGCTCTGCACCATTTTCGGCCATTGGAAGAATTGATGTCTTATATTCCTCAAAAGAGTATCCAAATGCTTTCTGAAGTCTTGCTCTCTCTTCATTTGAAAGTTCTTCTACTTTCTTGTTAGGTATTCTGAGTTCTTTGAGAGATACCATATTTCCATTAAGCCATTCACCGTATGGCTGGCGTGAAGCATATTTTTCTTTAAGATCTTCATCATCAATAAGCTCACCCTTAACTGTGTCAACAAGAAGCATACGGCCAGGTCTTAATCTGTCCTTCTTTACAATCTTCTCTGGTGGAATTTCAAACACACCTACCTCTGAAGAAAGAATAAGCTGATCATCAGTTGTGATATAGTAACGTGATGGTCTGAGACCATTACGGTCAAGAACAGCACCCATATAATCACCATCTGAGAAAAGAATTGATGCAGGACCATCCCAAGGCTCCATCATTGTCGCATAATACTGATAAAAGTCACGTTTTTTCTTACTCATGCTCATATCATTTTCCCAAGGCTCAGGGATTGTTATCATTACAGCCAGAGGAAGCTCCATTCCGCTCATAACCAGAAACTCTAATGTATTGTCAAGTCTTGCAGAATCGGAACCATTTGGATTTACTACCGGGAGAACTTTACTGAAATCACCTTTGAAATATTCTGTCTCCATCGTCTCCTCGCGGGCAAGCATCTTATCTGCATTGCCTACGATTGTATTTATCTCACCATTGTGGACTATAAATCTGTTTGGATGTGCTCTCATCCAGCTAGGATTTGTATTTGTACTAAATCTCGAATGAACCAGTGCAATCGCTGATACATAATCAGGATCCTGAAGATCCTCAAAGAACAATCTGAGCTGACCTACAAGAAACATACCTTTATATACGATAGTACGGCTTGAAAATGATACTACATATGTATCATCATTACTCTGCTCAAATACTCTGCGGGCAACATAAAGTTTTCTGTCAAAATCAAGTCCACGCTCAATACTTTCCGGACGTTTTACAAAAGCCTGCATTATACAAGGCATAACCTCAAGTGCCTTCTGACCTAAGATGTCAGGCTTAATAGGAACCTCTCTCCATCCAAGAAGTTCAAGTCCCTCTTTTTCTACAACTACTTCAAACATCTTTTTAGCCTGATTTCTCTTTAACTCATCCTGAGGGAAGAAAAACATTCCTATACCGTAATCTCTCTCCTCACCGATATCAAAGTTTAAAGACTTAACTGCTTTTTTGAAAAATTTATGTGAAATCTGAAGAAGGATACCTACACCATCACCAGTTTTTCCCTCAGCATCTTTACCGGCACGATGCTCTAATTTTTCAACAATATCAAGCGCATCTGAAACAGTTGCATGTGTTTTCTTTCCCTTGATATTTACTACCGCACCGATACCACAGTTATCATGCTCAAATCTTGGATCATAAAGACCTCTCTTGTGATTGTCTATTGCTTTGGAAGCTTCTTTTATACTAGCCATTCTAATCCTCCATTCTACAAAATCATTTGTAACATTGTTGATAAAAAAAAGGGTACAGCAAACACAACCGTTCGCTGAACCCCTTTGTTCTTTAAACTGATAACACAATATCACAACTTTTCAAAAAAAGCAAGAAAATTTAGTTAAAATATTATTTTTGTTAATTTTATTAAGTTATTTTGAATTTTACTTTATTTTATTTGCAACACTGATTTTACTTATATAAATATACATACATATTTTTTAATATTATGATATAATTATTTTAAAGACTATTACATTTTACTATACAGACACAAGCCTGACACCTGCTGTCAAGCTACGTGTTAATAAGTAACTTGTGAATGATTACATAAAAAGGAATATAAAGATATGAATATCATAATACAAGATGAACGCTATAATGTTGTATCAGAGGCAATTATTGATGCATTTTTTATGCTTTCCAAAGAAAAAGATTTTGAGAAAATTACAGTTTCAGACATAATAAAACGTGCAGGGATTGTAAGAAGCACTTTTTATAATCACTACGAAAACATCCCTGCACTTATTGAAGATATTGAAGATAAAACTATAAATGATATTTTTTCTATTTTGGATACTTTTCATCCTAAAAACAATGTCGATATGTGCCGTTCTTATTATCTTATTTTATGTGAATACACAAAGGATAACCCTTTTCTGGCAGAACTTTTAAGAAGCCCCAGGGCAAGTAAGTTTCTCGAAAAGACCATCTCTATGTTTCACACTTATGTAAACGGCATAATAAACACTTCAAATATTCCAAAAGAAAAATTAGATAAGTATTCATATATGATTGCCTGCACTATCGGTGGAACAATAGGTGTGCTACACAAATGGACCACCGACAATTTCAGTACACCAACAGATGTTATTGCAGATATACTCACCCAGACATTCATGACGGTACTATTTCCTTTTATGCCATAGGCTCGTCAATCAACGCATCCTGTCTCTTTATCTTCTTTGTTGAACTTCTTATAAATGGATTCTTTCTTATAATAAGACCAGTTATCTGACGATAGGTAGGCTGTGTCTTATTATATGTATCCAAAAACGCCTGAATTTCACTTCTTATACTCTCTTCATCAAGTTTTTTAGCTTCAACCAAAGCCTGCTCAGGATAAACTCTTGCTGTCAGACCGTTATTCTCGCCAGTCACAATAACCTCACCTATAAGATCATTAAGCGCAAGTTTATTCTCAATCTCCTCTGGAGAAACATTTTCACCATTAGACATTATAATAAGATTCTTCACACGACCATTTATAAATAAAAATCCATCTTCATCAATATAACCTTTATCTCCTGTATGAAGCCATCCATCTTTAAGAGTCTCTGCGGTTTCCTCAGGCATCTTATAATAGCCTTTCATAACACTGCTGCCCTTTACAAGAATCTCTCCATTTTCAAAGGCAATCTCTGCATTTTTGATAGGTCGTCCTATTGAGCCCGGCTTATTATCTTCAGGTCTGCTCATACTTATAACCGGAGAACACTCTGACATCCCGTAACCCTCTAAGACATCTACACCAAATTCAGCCATCTTTTCTATATAAAATGGATCAAGATGAGCACCACCTGTAAATATTATCCTAAGTCTTCCACCAAATACATTTTCTGCAAGTACTTTTTTAGGGATAGACTGGTCTGCTGCCGCAATTCTCTTGTATATTGTTTCTACCATCATCGGAACCATAAGGATAACTTCTGGTTTAAATATAGCCATATTTCTTACCATATGGAGAAGAGAATCATTTATACACAAAGTTGCGCCAAGAGAAAATCCCTTTAACCAGTCCATAACAAGACAGAATGCGTGATGTATAGGAAGAACACTAAGCATTGTTGTCCCCGGTTCATCATAAAATTCAACAAACTCAACATTTGTGGCAAGATTTTCCTGACTAAGCATTACACCCTTGCTCTTTCCGGTTGTTCCAGAGGTAAAGATAATAGTTGCGATGTCATCTTTATCCGGACATTCAGAATCAGTGTCAGATTTTTCACCAGTTTTCTTTATATCCGCAAAGGTTTTTACTCTCTCATCATCACATTCAAAATCATCATTCTGAAGCATCCATACATTCTTAATTTTTTCACAGTCACTTAAAACTGCATTAATCATAGATTTGTTCTTAGGACTAAGGAACAATGCCTCTGCGTCGGAACGATTTATAAGCTCTATAAGTTCTTCTTCCGGAAGTGCAGCATCAAGAGGTACAGCTACTGTCTTTCCTGTAATTATCGCAAGATAACTCTCAATCCATTCAACCGAGCTTGCACCAATAATAGCAATATGTTTTCCTGCAAATTCCTCTGATAAAAGCCCTTTTCTCACAGCAATTACATCATTCAGAAGCTCGGCATAATTTATATCAAGGATTTCTTTCTTCTGAAGCCATTTCACTGCTTTTATATCTGCATATTTTCTGCTGCTTTCTTCTATCATATTTCTTATAAGCATATAAATCAAACCTCCTTATTATAATGATTCTAAAATCTCAAGAGCCTCTGAAACATAAATAATCTTTAATACCTTTTCCTCTTCAAGTTCTACATCAAAAGTATCTTCTAACTCTCCAAGAAATGACATAAAATCAAGTGAACTAAATCCCAAATCCTCTCTGAATCTCATATCATTCTTGATATCCTCTGGCTTCATATCACAATATTTTGAAACAATAGTCTTAAATTCCATCTCTTTATTCTGCATAATATTATTCTCCATTTCTATATTTAACTTATTTTAAATCTGATCCATTATCATTCCTAATGTAATATCCGGCTGCTCAATTCCTCTGAAAAGAACACGCATAAGATAATAGTATAAAATTTCCATATCTTTTTCTTCAAGATGAGCTGTCTGGTAATGGAATGAGAAATTCATTCCGCCATCCTCAGTATGTGATACTGTAAGATACATCTTCTTTGTTGCCGCACCATTTGCAAACCATTTTGAATGCTGTGGTATATCAGCAAGATGTGGATTTTCAAGCTTTATAGTCATAGGCTGATATGTAAGATAACAACTCTCATACGATGTGTTCTTAGGAGTGTTATACCTTCTTCTCATCTCCTCTTCTATAAGGGCCGGATCATAATTGCTATGCATATAAATTCTATTTTGTACATTCTGAATCTCATATGCTGCTGAAAGAAAATCTGTGTCTGCTGAGATAACAGTTCTGCAAGGGAACATAATAGTTCTGCTGCCGCCAGAAGTCCACTCATCTTTTGTAGAACGTCTTGAAATAAAGTTCTCAATAGTAATATCTTCCTGCCCGTCATTTGCTTTTGAAAGATAAGTTCTCAAACCAAGTAAAAGAAGATTTGTCATAGAAAGATTATGATTAAGACAGAAATCCGTAAGTTTTTTTGTAGCCTCTGGCTCAAGTACATAATCCTTTACCTGAACAAATAAGTTGTCCATCTCTATATCTGCTGCTCTGAGTTTTGGATTTTTATGGCGTTTTCTAGACTCTGCAAGAACTGAAGTTCCTTTGATATCTGAATATAAAGGCTCTCCTAATGCATCAAGCTGATCATCCCAAAACTTCTTATCTTTGGCAAAACGTTTCGCATTGTTTGCTCTTCCCAAATCATTTATAAGAACCTCTTTGAAATCTGCCATATCATGAGGATATCTTGAATCAAATCTGTAGTGTGTATATAACTCCATAATATCATTTATCATCACTACGATTCCACATGAATCTATAAGGCGGTGATCCATATGTAAGAAAAATCCATTATATCCTTCAGGAAGTCTAACCATTACAACATCACACATTGGGATATCGTCACCATCAAATGTCTCATAAGCCCACTGCTGCATAAGGTCATCAGCTTCCTGCATAGTCATTGCTGACAAATCTTTAATAGCAATATCTCTTGTATCTTTATCTACGATGTACTGCTGTACCTCACCATTCTCATCTGGTTTTGTAAAACGAACTCTCATACATCCGTATCTTTCAAACTCAAGCTTCAAGCATTTCTTAAATATATCAAAGTCTAAGTCTGCCTTTAATGAAGCTACAACACTTACTCCTGATACCTGCTGTGTCTTATAATTCTGTATCCATAAATGATGCATTCTCTGTGCCGCTGTCAATGGATAGTATTCTTTCATAATGACCTCCTACAAAAAAATTATTGGTTGTTTTTGTGCTGAACAAAAGTTAACATATTTATTTTATGATTTCTACCCCCTCAGAGACTTAACAAACATTTTGAAAAAAAGTGACTTACACATAACAAACACTTTTTATAAAAGTGTTTGTTAAAATGGGAAAAGTTAAAA
>JAFPDA010000025.1 GCA_017425575.1 Lachnospiraceae bacterium
AAAAACTTGCATTTTTTCAAATATATGCTATAATCGTGTAGCTGATAGGAATAATAATTGTTTGTATGAACCGTTTTTTGACCTCTTTCTCAGGAAACGGTCTTTTTTTTGCTTTTAGTTATTAGTTAATTGAAGGAACGGTTTATCCGCTTTGTTTTGTGTTAGAAAGGAAATTTTGATTTTTATGAATTTTGAAGAATTATGTTTAGATCCGAGGATACTTAGAGCTATAACTGAGATGGGTTTTGAGCAGGCAAGTCCTATACAGGCTCAGTCTATACCGGTTGCTTTGGAAGGCAAAGATATGATAGGTCAGGCACAGACCGGTACAGGAAAAACAGCAGCTTTCGGAATACCACTCTTACAGAGAGTAGACCCACACAGCAAGAAACTTCAGGCGATAGTGCTTTGTCCTACGAGAGAGCTTGCCATACAGTGTGCAGAGGAAATGAGAAAATTTGCAAAGTTTATGCATGGAATAAAAATTCTTCCTATATATGGCGGGCAGGATATAAGCAAACAGATTCGTTCACTCAAAGGAGGAACACAGGTTATAATAGGAACTCCCGGACGAGTTATAGACCATATAAACAGACATACTCTCAAGATGGGAAATGTTGGGACAATAGTTCTGGATGAGGCTGATGAGATGCTTAATATGGGCTTCAGGGAGGATATTGAGACAGTTCTTAAGACTTTACCGGAGGAACATCAGACACTTCTCTTTTCTGCTACAATGCCTAAGCCTATTATGGAGATTGCCAAGAATTATCTTAAAGAGCCGGAGATTATAAAGGTTATTAAGAAAGAACTTACTGTGCCAAAGATAGAGCAGTACTACTATGAGGTTAATCCACGCAAGAAAAATGAAGTGCTCTCAAGGCTTATTGATATGTATGACCCTGAGCTTTCACTGGTATTTTGTAATACCAAAAAGAAAGTAGATGAACTCGTTGAAGACTTAAAAGGAAGAGGTTATTTTGCAGCAGGACTTCACGGAGACCTCAAACAGTCACAGCGAGACCGAGTGATGAACGGTTTCAGAAATGGCCGTACTGATATTCTTGTAGCTACAGATGTTGCGGCAAGGGGAATTGATGTAGATGATGTTGAGGCCGTATTTAACTATGATGTGCCACAGGATGATGAGTATTATGTTCACAGAATAGGAAGAACAGGGCGTGCGGGAAGAACAGGACGGGCATTTACGCTTGTGGTTGGAAGAGAGATATATAAGCTTAAGGATATCCAGAGATACTGCAAGACGAAGATTAAACGTCAGCCTATACCTTCTGTAAACGATATCACAGATATAAAAGTTGAGAAGATAATGGATAAGGCATCTGAGCTGATTGAAAATGATGCACTTGGAAAGATGATAGATATTCTTGAAGAGCATCTTGACGAGAGAGATTATTCTTCACTTGAGATGGCAGCAGCACTTCTTATGATGCAGATAGGTCAGAATGAGACTTCTTCAGAAGAAATGCGCTCAGAGGACTTTGGGGATACAGGTGCAGAGCCTGGAATGGTTCGTCTTTTTATAAACATAGGAAAGAAACAGAATGTGCGTATTGGTGATATACTTGGTGCGATAGCAGGAGAATCCGGAATGGAAGGCAAACTTGTAGGTGCTATAGATATGTACGACAAATATACATTTGTGGAAGTGCCACGCGAGTATGCTTCAGATGTTATTGAGGCGATGAAGAATGCAAAGATAAAAGGCAAGACAATAAATGTGGAGCCGGCAAATAAAAAGTAATAGTAAAATTATTTTAAAAGGCTCTTGACGAATCTATATAGAGAATGTATAGTATTTGTATGTAAGCAATTGAATAAGTAAATGTCTCTTATTAAGAGTGGCGGAGAGTTAAGGCTCTGTGAAACCACGGCAACCCCCGAAGGGAAGGTGCCAATCTGAGCGAGAAATCGAACAATAAGAGGAGTTGATATAATCAGGTCCGTCTTTATTGGCGGACTTTTTTTGTTGAAAAACTAACCTCTGTATGCAGTAAAGTTAAAAGACATTTACTAATGAAATGTGCATGATGCTGTCCGCACATTTTATTATAAACAAAAGACAGCATAGAAAAGAGGATACTATGGAAAAAAGATTATTTACATCAGAGTCAGTAACTGAGGGACATCCAGATAAGATAAGTGATAATATTTCGGATGCAATTCTTGACGCTCTTATGGCACAGGATCCAATGAGCCGTGTTGCATGTGAGACAGCTATCACAACAGGACATGTACTTATTATGGGTGAGATTACAACAAAGGCAAATGTTGATTATGAGAAGATTGCAAGAGAGACTATTCGTGAAATCGGATATGATGATGACGCAAAAGGTTTCAACTGTGATACATGTACAGTAAATGTTTTACTTGACCAGCAGTCTGCTGATATAGCAATGGGCGTTGACAAGGCATTTGAAGCTAAGGAATCAGGTATGAGCGATGAGGAGATAGAGGCTATCGGTGCAGGAGACCAGGGTATGATGTTTGGTTTTGCTACAAACGAGACAGAAGAATATATGCCATATCCAATTTCGCTTGCTCATAAACTTACAAAGAAACTTACAGAGGTTCGTAAGGACGGAACACTTGCTTATCTTCGTGCAGATGGCAAGAGCCAGGTTACAGTAGAGTATGATGAGGATGGAAAGCCGGTTCACATCAATGCAGTAGTTATCTCTTCACAGCATGCAGAAGATATAACACAGAAACAGATACATGAAGATATTCGTAAATATGTTATAGATCCAGTGCTTCCTTCAGAACTTGTTGATGAGAACACAAAGTATTTCATAAATCCTACAGGTCGTTTTGTAATTGGTGGACCTAATGGAGACAGTGGACTTACAGGCCGTAAGATTATTGTAGACACATATGGCGGATATGCACGTCATGGCGGCGGAGCTTTCTCAGGAAAGGACTGCACAAAGGTAGACCGTTCAGCAGCTTATGCAGCCCGTTATGTTGCAAAGAATATCGTTGCAGCAGGTCTTGCTGACAAGTGTGAGATTCAGCTTTCATATGCCATAGGTGTTGCACAGCCTACATCTATCATGGTAGATACATTTGGAACAGGAAAACTCAGCGAAAATAAGCTTGTTGATATTATCCGTGAGAACTTTGATCTCCGTCCGGCTGGAATTATCAAGATGTTAGACCTTCGCCGTCCTGTATATAAGCAGACAGCAGCATACGGTCACTTTGGACGCAATGACCTAGATCTTTCATGGGAGAGACTTGATAAAGTAGATATTCTTAAAAAATATCTTTAATTTGAGGTAACAGTTCAATGCAAAGCTTGCTTTGCTATACAGAAATAAAAACAAAAAATATCTCCATAAGGACTGTTGCGAATCGTCGGTACTTATATGAGCAAGGTAAACTTTGCATTGCGAATTTAGTATCGCTACGATGAGCTCAAGCGAAAGCGTGTCCTTTAGGAGATATTTTTGTTTTTATGCGTTATGTCATACACCCTGGCTGAACTGTTACCATTATTCCTGACTATTTCAATATTATTGTTTACCTGATGGGATATTTTGTGGTATTATAAAAAATAGGTGTTTTTGCAGTAGTTGTTGTAATATATAAGATTTTGGAGAATTAACTATGAGAATGATATTACCGAGAAATGTCTCATATATTATAAATAAGCTTGAAGAAAAAGGCTATGAAGCGTATGCGGTTGGCGGATGTGTGAGAGATACTATTCTTGGCAGAGAGCCAGAGGACTGGGATATAACGACATCAGCACAACCAATGGAGATAAAGGGCTGCTTTAAAAAGACGATAGATACCGGGATTCAGCATGGCACTGTTACCGTTATGCTTGACCATATAGGTTATGAGGTTACTACTTACAGGATTGATGGTGAATATGAAGATAACAGGCATCCAAAGAGTGTTGAATTTACCAATAATCTCAGACTTGATCTTGAAAGGCGCGATTTTACAATAAATGCGATGGCTTATAATGACAGTGTTGGGCTGGTGGATGAATTTGACGGCATAGGAGACATTGAAAATAAGATTATAAGATGTGTTGGGGATGCAGGCCAGAGGTTTGATGAAGATGCACTCAGAATGCTTCGTGCTATACGTTTTTCGGGACAGCTGGATTTTAAAATTGAGGAAAATACAAGAGAGGCTATTACAGTACGTGTAGAAAAACTTAAAAATATAAGTGCTGAGAGGATAAGGGTAGAACTTTCAAAACTGATAATTTCCAAAGCTTCAGGTCAGATAAGAGAAGTATATAATACTGGAATGAGTGCATATTTTCTTCCAGAACTGGATGCCATGATGAAGGTGGATCAGAAAAATCCACATCATGTATATACAGTTGGTGAGCACAGTATAAGAAGTGTTGAAAATATGAACTTCTTTTTTGGAAAATATACGGATTCTGTGGATATATCTATTTTTCCGCAGGATATTGTTGAGAGAGTCAGAAAAATTACAAAAAATCTGGATAAAAAAGAGCATATTATTTTGTGTATGACTATGCTGCTGCATGATATAGCAAAACCGAAGGTTATGTTTACAGGCAAGGATGGAGTTGGACATTTCTATGGTCATCCTGAGCGGAGCGAAGAGATGGCACGTGTAATTCTCAGGAGGCTTACCTTCGATAATGACACAATTGGAATAGTGAGAAGACTTATAAGATTTCATGATATCAGGATAAATTCTGATAAGAAATCTGTCAGGAGAGCGGTATCAAAAATAGGAAAAGACATTATGGAAATGCTGTTTTTAGTGCAATATGCAGATATTTTTGCCCAGAATCCTGCAACATTTGATAGTAAATTAAAACAGGTATCGGGTATAATGGATATATATCATGAGGTAATTGCAGAAAATTCACCACTTACCATAAAAGATCTTGAAGTAAATGGAAGGGATTTAATAGAAAGTGGAGTGAAGCCTGGTCCTGTACTGGGGGATACACTTGAAAAGCTTCTTGAAATTGTTCTTGATGATCCGCAGAAGAATAAAAAGCAGATATTGCTTGATAGTGTGAAAAAAATGGAAGGAGACAGCCCAAATGGATATTAGTGTTAGATTTAATAAAATGTCTAAAAATATGAAAACTCAGCTTTTTATAGACAATTTGACAATGATATTTGATCCACAGGCTTTGTTTAGTGATGGTACTATTGATTATAGAATTCCGCCTGAGCCTAAAATAAATGAAAAGGTTAAAATCAGATTCAGATCCGGCCGTGAAAATATAGAGCAGGTTGTGCTTGTCTATGATGAGACTAATCGTATTGAGATGAAAAAAGTTTCAAATGACAGACTGTTTGATTATTATGAGTGTGAGATACAGCTTGGAACAGAGAAGATAGAGTATTATTTTGAGGTACACAGTGGTCAGTATACCTGTTATTACAACAGTGTAGGCGTGTGCAGTGGTGTTGAGCCTTATTATAATTTCTTTATAACACCATCGTACACTACACCTGATTGGGCCAAGGGTGCCATCTTTTATCAGATATATGTTGACAGATTTTATAATGGTGATAAGACAAATGATGTTGAGACAGATGAGTATGTCTATATAGGAGAAGGCACATATAAAGTAGAAGACTGGTTTAAATATCCCCAGTCAATGGATGTGCGTGAATTTTATGGTGGAGATATTGAAGGTGTAATGCAGAAATTAGATTATCTTCAGGATCTTGGAGTAGATGTAATCTATTTTAATCCTATCTTTGTATCACCTTCAAACCACAAATATGATATACAGGATTATGATTATATAGATCCTCATTTTGGAAAAATTGTAAAGGATGAGGGAGAAGTCTTAAAACGTGGTGACAATGGACAGTTAATGTGTGATCCATCAAGACCAAATAAGGATGCTTCAAAATATATATGCCGTGTAACTGACAAGGAAAATCTTGAGGCGAGTAATGAATTTTTTGCTAAATTTGTTGAGGAAGTGCACAGAAGAGGAATGAAGGTTATCCTTGATGGTGTATTTAATCACTGTGGTTCTTTTAATAAATGGCTTGATAGAGAAGGAATTTATGAGAATGCCGATGGCTATGATAAGGGTGCATATATAGAACGGGAAAGTCCATATAATACATTCTTTAAGTTTTATGAGGACAGATGGCCATATAACTATACTTATGATGGCTGGTGGGGACACGATACTCTTCCAAAGCTTAATTATGAGGATTCTCCAAAACTGTTCGACTATATTATAAGGGTTGCGAAGAAATGGGTATCACCTCCTTATAATGTGGATGGATGGAGACTTGATGTGGCAGCAGACCTGGGGCATACACCGGAATATAATCATTATTTCTGGAGAGAGTTCAGAAAAGCTGTAAAGGAAGCAAATCCTGAGGCAATAATTCTTGCAGAGCATTATGGAGACCCTACATCATGGCTTCGTGGAGACCAGTGGGATACAGTAATGAACTATGATGCCTTTATGGAGCCTATAACCTGGTTCCTGACTGGTGTAGAGAAGCACAGTGATGAGGCTAGAGAAGATATGTATGGCAATGCAGATGCTTTCTTTGGTTCAATGCGTAATTATATGACTCGTTTTAATACACAGTCGCTTCAAGTTGCCATGAATGAACTGTCAAATCATGATCATTCAAGATTTCTTACAAGAACAAACAGGAGAGTCGGAAGAACTGATTCTCTCGGTGCTGAGGCTGCAAACCAGGGCGTAGATAAGGCTGTTTTCAGACTTGCAGTAGTTATGCAGATGACATGGCCAGGTGCCCCTACAATTTATTATGGAGATGAGGCTGGTCTCTGTGGCTGGACAGATCCTGATAACAGAAGAACATATCCATGGGGAAGAGAAGACCATGAACTTATAATGTTCCACAAAGAAATGATAAGGATTCATAAAGAATTTGAGGTGCTTAAGACTGGTTCAATACTTTTTCTTGAAGGAGAGTATAATCTTATAAGTTATGGAAGATTTAATTCGAAAGACAGAGTTGTTGTAATTATCAATAACAGTCAGGAAGAGAGAACTGTTGATTTACCAGTATGGAGACTTGGGGCAATTGATGTTTCGCGTATGGCACGTCTTATGATTACAACAAGGGAAGGCTTTTCTAATGAGGCAAAGGTATATAATATAGAAAATGGAATACTTCATATTATATGTCCGCCTGTATCCGGTATTGTTGTCAAAGATCTCAGCAATCAAATGTAATACAAATCTGTTGCCCGTTAAGGTACAGTATGATATAATAGGCTGACTTGGCGGTAAGAAGGCTGATTTATAAGTGTGAAACAGAATTTTCATACTTTACTAAAAAATAATAGTACAAATTATTTTCACTTTGAGAAAGATTGTGGAAATAGAATGGAGGAGAGATGTTGAGTTTAGTTTCAGTATTTTGTGCGAGAGATATAATGTCTCTTGTGCGTGCATTACCTGGTTCCACTGCACAGGGACTTATATGGGGAATTATGGCGATAGGCGTATTCCTTACATTTAAGATTCTTGATTTTGCTGATCTTACAGTTGATGGAACAATGGGAACCGGAGGAGCAGTTACAGTAATGCTTATACTTGCAGGATATAATCCTGTGGTTGCAGTGTTTATAGCATTTCTTGCAGGAATGCTTGCGGGAATAGTTACCGGTATACTGCATACAGTATTTGGAATACCTGCTATTTTGTCAGGAATTCTCACACAGATATCATTATATTCAATAAATCTGAATATAGCACAGGGACGCGCAAACCAGGCCGTCAGTGTTGATATGTACAACCTTATAGTTTCAGGAAGAGATAATCCTAAGACTATAGCTACGGTAATAATAATTCTTATTGCACTTATAGGTATACTTTACTGGTTCTTTGGAACAGAGATTGGATTTACTATTCGTGCAACAGGATGTAATGAAAATATGTCACGTGCACAGGGTATAAACACATCTGTTGCAAAAGTTATTGCACTTGCATTTTCAAATGGTCTTGTTGGTATGGCCGGTGGACTTTTATCACAGTATCAGGGTAACTTCGATGTAAATATGGGCAGAGGAGCTATCGTTATTGGTCTTGCTTCAGTTATCATAGGAGAGGTTATAGGAGAGGCTATATTTGGAAAACGTCTTAACTTCTCTTCAAGACTTGCGTTTGTCGCAGTTGGAAGTATAATATACTACATTGTAATTCAGTTTGTATTGTGGCTCGGTCTTCCTACTATAGATATGAAGCTGTTTTCAGCTATCGTTGTTGCTATATTCCTTGCGGTACCATATTTGCGTGCAAAGTCAAAAAATTCGTATAGAAAGGCAGCAAAGGGAGGTGCCAGATAATGTTACAGATAAAGGATATTCATAAAACATTTAATATTGGTACTATCAATGAAAAGAAAGCACTTAACGGAGTAAATCTTCATCTTGAAGAGGGAGATTTTGTCACTATTATCGGTGGTAA
>JAFPDA010000026.1 GCA_017425575.1 Lachnospiraceae bacterium
ACAATAAATAAACAAAAGGGATAGTGTTTGAAAAGCACTATCCCTTTTTCTTCATTCAGATATCTTCACTGATGAGGTGTAGTTATTTTTGCTAATAATAGAGTACGGTATTCACGTATTTTATTATTAAGTAAATAATAGTAGAGGAGGTGTTCAACATATGAGCAGCCCGAATAAAAATCCAAAAAGAAAAGAGGTGATATTTAAAAGTAGTGTTTTCCTTAGTTTACTACTTTTCTCAATTTTAATTGCAAGTTATTTAGCCCGAGGTACTCCACCTCAAACAACCGACGCCGCTGCTACCAGATATCAAGGAAATAGAACTGTAGCTGCATTTAGTTATGGAACCATGGATAAATTTAAAAATGCCTACAATACTAAAAATAGCGGTGATGGAGTTCCTTGGAAGAATTATGGTGCAAAATTTAATTTCAAAGGTACTAAGCTGTACAAAGAAGGTGGAGGTTACATCGATCTGACCAAAAAACTTGGAACTAGAAAGAACAGTCCTTATCGATATTGGTTCTGGATGAAAGCTAACAAACTGGCTGATCCAAAGAGTACACATTGGTCAACAGATAGATTTGTTGTTACAACACAGACTATCGATGGTAATGATGCAGGATATAATTCTACAGGCTTTAATTCTTTACAATATGAAGACAGAAAAGGAGATTCAGTTCCTGTTTCCAGAATTGTTGTTAAAGCTAACGAAGCAGACGATTCTCTTTATCAGTATGAAGGTGGTGGCACTTATGGAATCTGTCTATATGTTTTAGATTTACAGGAATGGGCTGATAAAGGTGGACTTGATGCTGACACATACACAGGTAGACTCTTTGTGCAAACTGTAGCATCTATTTACAGTGCAGAAGGTAAGCATCTTGGAGGACCTTATTATACTCTTTCTTCATGGAAGAGTGGAGCTATAGCTCATGGCTTTAGGTCCACAGGTATCGCAGAATACTATCAGCATTACAATCAGTACATTAACTTGAAATATGAAGCACCAAAACACAACTTAAGATTCTTCCGAATACAAACCTCGGATAAATCTGAAACCACAGCTAAGTTAGGTGATTACAGTCTGGGAAATAGGTTGTGGTATACAAATGATAAGAAAATCGAAGTCTACGACGACTCAGTACTAAACCTGAAAGGTATCAAAACCTACAAGACAGGCGACAAGACCTATTACTTGAAAGGTATTCGAATTTGTAATAGAGGTGAGACCGAAACTGACAAAGGTCACTTCTACATTTTAACCAATACCTTTAAAGGTGGACCTTTAGCCACAAGAGAAGGCGCAGATAAGAAGACTGACAAGTACTGTAAGAGCAATGGCAGTGGTTATCAGTTAGATAAGTTATCTGAGAGAAATTTTGGATACTTTAAGCGATACAAATTCTCCTTTGACTACAATAAAGAAAAAGGTACTTACAAGTTTTCTAAGACTGTAACAGACAAGGAAGTAGGCGAAGTAACAAACCCAAAAAATCCAGGTAAAAAGGGTGATGGTTCTTACAAAGAGTTGGATTGGGAAACTTTAACTGATCACATGGTAGATCTGTCTTTAAAGACCGGCTCTGAAGACCAGGACATTTACCTTATTTATGAAGCACAAAACAAAGGTCAAGTAAAAGTACAGAAAGCTTACTACGACCACACAGACGACAATGAGACTGACGGCATCAGTAGTTACGAGAAAGTAGAGGAAGATGAAGAGCCAAAAGTACTTGGTGATTTCAAAGCTGATGACGACACTGCAAAATACTCTATCAAAGATGCAATCACTCTTGAAAGAAGAAAAATCATTGATAACACAAACAACAACCTTGGTTTCACGTGGAATCAATATTCTAACTTAAATGACAAGGTAAGCAGTGGTACAGCCTCTCAAGCCGAGTCAGATAAGTTTGCTGACTGGAATGAACAGATTAGAAAACACCGAGCACTTTGGTCATACCATAATCGAAAGGTTAAAGACACAAAGGGTAACACTTCATCAGAAAGATACTACGCTAGACGAGTATCTGTAAAATACACCAGTAAGAAAACCGGTGAAAAAGTAGAAGTAAATATCGGTGGCACTGTTAAGAATCTTGACGCTCTTCTTGCAGCAGACAGTAATTTCGACAATGCTATTTGGTCTGGTAAATCAGATGAAGCTAAAGCTTTAGCTGATAGTATACTTAAAGTTCTTAGAGCATTTGAGTTTGACGATGTTGACAAGAGCAAAGAACTTCTTATTAAGATTGACTATTATCAATCAAAGGTTCAATACAAAGCTTTAACCTATATTGAGTATATGAAGCAAGCCTTCAATGTAGTCTATACCATCATTTACAAAACAGATTAGCAGACATATTGAGAGAGAATAGTCTTTATATTTATCCAGAGTTATATTTTAAGGATTTAGATGAACAAATGTATTTTGAGTTAAATTCATATAATGGATTGAATCTGCAAAATAAGAAAGTAAAGTGCAATATTGAATTTTTATAACCACCTTGACATTTCCAACTAAAATATATAATATCTATCGTGGCTGTAATTTTTTAGTTACATAACTTAAGAAAAATATTGATTATTTTAGGAAAAACTAAAATTAAGCAAAAAATATATTATTATATTTTAGTTTTTTGGAAAGGCTTGGTATATCATGAAAAAAAATATTCTGGTGGCACAGTCAGGTGGGCCTACTTCTGCAATTAACGCAACTTTATCGGGAGTTATTCAGACTTCTCTTATAAGCAGTCAGATTGATATTGTCTATGGCTCTTTAAATGGTGTTGAAGGTATCCTTCAGGAGAATTTTATAGATCTTACAGAGATTTTTCAGAGCACAATGGATATTGAGGAACTTGCACACACTCCTTCGGCTGCACTTGGTTCATGCAGATTGAAATTGAAGGATTACAAAGAAGATGACAGTCAGTATAAAAAGATAATAGAAGTTTTTCGTAAAAAAGAAATAGGTATTTTTATTTATATAGGTGGAAATGACTCTATGGATACTGTAGATAAACTCAGCAGATATTGTGAGGAACAGGGAATTGCAGATGAGTTTTGCATAATAGGTGCTCCAAAGACTATTGACAATGACCTTGTTATGACTGATCATTGTCCTGGTTTTGGAAGTGCTGCCAAATACATTGCTACTACATTTTCTGAGCTTGACAGGGATATATCAGTATATCAGAATGGAGGAGTTTTGCTGGTTGAGGTTATGGGAAGAAATGCGGGATGGCTTACAGCAGCATCAGCTCTTTCGAGAATGAATGGTGGAAATGGACCTGACCTCATTTATCTTTGTGAAGTTCCATTTAATATGGATAAATTTATAGAGGATACAAAAGAGATACTTTCTAAAAGAGGCCGTGTAATAGTCGCATTGAGTGAAGGTATTCAGGACAGTGAGGGAAGATATATTTCGGAATTACATGCACAAAAAGAGAAAGATGCATTTGGCCATACTTATATTGCAGGTGCTGGAAAGGTGCTTGAGGATGAGGTGAGAAATAAGATTGGCTGTAAGGTGAGAAGTGTTGAATTAAACCTTATGCAGAGATGTGCAGCCCATATATTATCAGGAACAGATATACAGGAGTCACGCATGCTTGGTGCAAAAGCAGTTCAGTGTGGTCTTGAGGAGAGAAGCGGACGTATGGCAAGAATAGAGAGAATATCTTCAAAGCCATATAAGATAAGATTTTCATCTGTATCAGTATCTAAGGTTGCAAACAGAGAGAAGAAGATTCCACTTGAATGGATTGCTGATAACGGACATGATGTAAAAGATGAGCTTATAGATTATCTTTTACCACTTATTCGTGGTGAGGAAACACCAAGATACCACAATGGAATACCGGAGTATTATCTTGTATAAATTATACTTTTAATTTGTAAGTTTAAGTGATAAAATTGAGTGTATAAGTATAGATAGGTAAGGGGAGATAATGGTATGGGGCAATGTATGGCTGGTCTTGTAAACAAACTTGTGGCAAATAATGAATTGTCGGATGAGGAACTTACAGAACTTTTGAAGTATAGAAATAAAGAGACAACTGAGTATCTTTTTGAACAGGCTATGGTTGCAAAACAAAAATACTATGGAGACAGTGTATATATAAGAGGTACTATTGAACTTACAAATTATTGCAAGAATGAATGTTTTTATTGTGGGCTTAAAAGGGATAATATATTTATTCCAAGATACAGACTTGACGAAGAAGATGTGATGAAATTTGCTGACTATGGTTATGAGAGGGGGGTTCGTACCTTCTCTATCATGGGAGGCGATGATTATAATTTTACCCAGGAACGTATTACAGGTATAATACATATGCTGACGAATAAATATCCTGATGTGGCGATAGAACTTTCACTTGGTCAGAGAGATGAAGCTACATATAGAGCGTGGTTTGATGCGGGAGCAACAAGATATGTGCTTTGTCATGAGACAGCAGATGATAATCATTTTAAAAAATTACATCCTGCAGAGATGTCACTTTTGAGAAGAAAGCAGTGTCTGTGGGAACTGAAAGATATAGGATATCAGGTTGGAACCGGATTTATGGTGGGAGTACCATTTCAGATGATAAATCATGTGGTGGATGACCTTAAGTTTATTAAACAGCTGGAACCCCAGATAGTGAGAATTTCTCCGTTTGTTCCGTCTGAGCATACTATATTTGCAAAAGAGAGAAGCGGTAATGGAGATATGACAATGTATCTTATGGCGATAATAAGGCTTATGTTACCGCGGGTTATTATCACTGCCGACCAGACACTTGAGAATGTCATGGCGGATGGCAGAAAGAAGGCAATAAGTGCAAGTGCAAATGAGGTGCTTGCAAGTATTTCCACAGAAGATGTCAGGGAATATTATTATGTTTACAATAAGAGAATAAACAGGAAAAATACTGCTGGTGATGAAATTGAACGTATGAGATTAAAAATTACTGAAAGTGGTAGTATGATAGGTAATGACAAAGGAGACTATAATTATCCGCCTGAAGAGCATAATTATAAGAGGAAGTATGAAAAAAAGTATAGTTTTATGTGATCATGATACAAAATGGACTTATAAATTTGCTGATATAATTTCAAATATTGATGACAGTGTAAATATAATATATGCCGAATCGTTGGAAGAGGCATCTGAGATAATACAGGATACCAGTACATTATTTGTTCTGGTATTTTCTGTTTTTGAGACAGAAGATTATATTTATGAGAGGATAAGAAGCAGAGAGTATAAAATTATAAAGGACAGGAATATACCTATTGTTATAATAGCAGACAATGCTTCTGAAAAAGAGGAGATGCTTGCTATGGAGACAGGGTGTGCTGAATATCAGGGCAGACAACGTCCCATAAGTATAATTGCATACAGGGTGCTGCATATTTTTGATTTAATATCAGAAAAAATAGCGACTGGAGAGCAGAGTAATGATGGTAAAATGCTGAGTAAGGACATAATTAATACACTTACCATACATGAAAAAAGTGTGCTTGAAATATTGATGGAAAATCAGGGCGAGATAGTTTGGAAAAGAGATATACAGTTAAAAGTGTGGGGAGAGAAGCTTAAAGAGGATAGCAGAGTGCTTGATACGGTTTTAAAGCAGCTACGAAGAAAACTTAAAGGCAGCGGGTTTGAAATTGTCTCCGTATATGGTGGAAAATTGTATATTAAAAAAGAAATTTAGGAATTATATGTATATTGACAGATAAAATACGTTTTTGGGAGTAAATACTTAAAAATTTTTTGTTTTTTCTTGACAGAATAAATTCAGGGGAATAAACTTTATTTTGTATTTTGCTTAGACTATAGTATAATGGGTTAACTTTTTTATTTTATTATTAATCATAGTAAAATATTATGTTAATAGGTGTGGTTGCTCGTTTTAGAAAACTTTTGCTATATTTTTTTAACGGGAGGGGACGTTATGAGAATTGTATTAGTTGGTAAAAATGACTGTATTAGACCTGTTAAGGAATGTGTTATGGAAATGGAGGGGATAAGTCAGGTAGAAATATTTTTTAATTATGATGATGCTTTGTTGTACATATTCAAATCGCCGGTTGATCTGGTTATGCTTGACGTAAATCTTGATGGAAGAAAATGCGAAGATGGCATAGAGATAGGTAATATTATCAAAAAGATCAATTCAAAGATAAACATAATATACATTTCAGGAAATCCGGAGAGTATTCAGTATATGCATTCATTGGAACTTCCGTATCTTGCAAAACCGTATATTTTAGATGAATTACTGAGTTGTATTGAGGCTGCCAAAAATCATTATATAATGTCTAAAAGAAAAATATTTGTCAGGACATTTGGTCATTTTGATGTATTTATAAATGGTGAGCCGATAATGTTAAAAAGTGCAAAGGCGAAGGAGCTTCTCGCAATACTTGTAGACAGGAAGGGAGGAACTCTGAATAACGAACAGATAATAACCATTTTATGGGAGGACAGACCAAATGACTGCTATACTCAGAATCTTTGCAGTAAGGTATGTAGAAAGCTGAAAAATGAGTTAAAGAAAAATGGAATAGAAGATATACTTATATCGAAAAGAGGAATACACCGACTGGATATTACAAAATTTGAATGTGATATGTATAAGCTTGTTGATACCGGCGAGGTTGCAGAGCATAAGTATTCAGGGGAATACATGATGGAGTATAGCTGGTCAGAGTGCAAGGTTGCATTTCTCAATAAATATATGTAAAAAAATGCAGTAAAAATGCAATAGTGGTGTTGAAATACAGAGTAAAACATGTATTTTTGATATGTATATAGGAAAAATTCCATAACAATTCACATTCAATTACATTTTTTTGCTATTTTGATTCCATTTTATTTCATTAGACATGTTTATAATTGTAGAAAAAAATGAAAAAAGAAGTTAGTTGTAGAAATACAACAGACATGGAGGGGAAAATAATGGAATATCTGGAAGAAATGGAAAGAATCAGAAAGAATTTACATGTGGTTATCGCAGATAACAATGTGCAGGACAGGGAAAGTAAAAAGAAAATCATGGAGCTTGCAGGAATGACTGTGGAGCTTTCAACAGGTGATGGAAGTAAAGTAATTGATATACTAAGGAAAAAAAGAATTGACGTAGTAGTTATGGATATGGTACTTCCGGGGCTTGATGGTATTGGTATTCTTGAAGAGGCTAAAAGGGAAGCTATATCAGAGAGACCAATATTTATAATTGAGACAGCACTCAGGAAGGAAAATCTTATTGAGAGTGCGATTGAGAATGGTGCAGATTATTATATGATGAAACCAATATCAAACCAGACACTTTTGAGAAGAATGTATCAGATAATAAGCAATAAAAAACAGACATCAGGGTACGGGCATAATGAGATTTGTATGAGCACAGTAAGTATAAAGGGAAATACTGCTGTGGGAGAAAAAATGGATAATGATAGTACATATACAGGTGATCTTGAGAAAGATATAACCAATATACTTCTTGAGATTGGTATACCTGCTCATATAAAAGGGTATCAATATATCAGAGAGGGAATTATGATGTCATTCCATGATAGAAATATGCTCAATTATATAACAAAATTTTTGTATCCTGCTATAGCTAAGAAATACAAAACAAATTCGAGCAGCGTAGAGAGAACTATAAGACATGCTATCGAAGTAGCCTGGAAAAGAGGTAACATCGACACATTAACAGAAGTATTTGGAAATACAGTCAGTGAAGGAAAAGGAAAACCGACAAACTCTGAATTTATGGCGCTTCTTACGGACAAGATGAGACTTGAATATCGTGCTAGAGCGTGAGTTAGTCAGAGCAAAAACATATTTATAAAAAATAAGTCCTGTGTAAATGATACATGGGACTTGTTTTTCTTATAAATATGCAAACTTGACTTATATATATATTTTGGGTTATTATAAGAAAAGTTGTATACACGAGTACAGTATTAAAGTTTGGAGGGATATTAATGGGATACGATTCAATGATGGATTTAAGTAAGGAGCTTGAAGATAAATTTGATGAATTTGTTGAAGAGTGTATGATATCAGGTGAGATAGATTTAGGTCTTTATCAGGAATATGATGTAAAGAGAGGTCTTCGTGACAGTACAGGAAAAGGTGTACTTACAGGTCTTACAGAGATTTCTGATGTAACCGGATACAATGTTGTACATGGTGTAAAAGAGCCTGCTGATGGAAGTTTATACTATCAGGGATATGATGTTAAAAATCTTGTAGGTACAGGTATTCACAAGAAATTTGCATTTGAAGAGGCAACATATCTTCTCATATTCGGAGAATTGCCTAATAAGCATCAGTTAGAGGTGTTTGTAAAGATAATTGACAGTCTTCAGGAACTTTCAGGACAGTTTGTAAGAGATGTAATAATGAAAGCGCCTAGTGCAAATCTTATGAATGGTCTTCAGAAGAGTGTGCTTACTCTCTATTCATATGATGCAAACCCAGATGATATATCAGTTCCGAACGTGCTTAGACAGTCACTTCAGCTTATTGCCAAGCTTCCGCTTATATCTGTCTATAATTATCATGCGTACCGTCATTTTAACTTTTTTGACAGTCTGGTGATAAAGCCGCCTGTTTCAGGGCTTTCAACGGCTGAGAATATCCTTCAGATGCTCAGACCTGACGGACAGTATACTGAACTTGAGGCAAGAGTGCTTGATGCGGCACTTGTTCTCCATGCAGAGCATGGTGGAGGAAATAACTCTACATTTACAAATCATGTTGTTACATCTTCAGGAACAGATACATATTCAGCAGTTGCAGCATCTATAGCATCGCTTAAGGGACCTCGTCACGGTGGAGCAAATCTTAAGGTGCAGCAGATGTTTGCAGAACTTCATGCAAATATAAAAGATATAACAGATGAGGATGAGGTTAGGGCATATCTCAAAAAGATATTAAATAAGGAAGCTTTTGATAAGTCTGGTCTTATCTATGGTATTGGTCACGCTGTATATACATTGTCAGATCCACGTGAAGTTATTCTTGAGGAATACGCAAAGAGTCTTGCAATGGACAAGGGACAGGAAGCTGAGTTTGAATTTCATCAGCTGGTTAAGAAAATTGCCTGCGAACTTATCAGTTCACGTAGTCATGTGCTTAAACCTGTATGTGCTAATGTGGATTTTTACAGTGGATTTATATATACAATGCTTGGAATTCCGGAAGAGCTTTTCACCCCTCTTTTTGCTATTTCAAGAATATCAGGATGGAGTGCACATCGTCTTGAAGAACTTGTCAATAAAGGAAAGATTATCCGCCCTGCATACAAATATGTAGGTTCACATAAGATTTTCCGCGATATTGATGAGAGATGGAATGTGTAATACTAATTAAATAGAAATGGAGAATTTTATGTTATCAACTAACACCATTGCAATATTGATTGCATTTGTACTGTATTTATGTATCATGCTCGGCATAGGAGTATGGTCAATGAAAAAGACAAAGAGTACAGAAGATTATTTTTTAGGCGGCCGTGGTCTTGGTGGCTGGGTAGCTGCTTTGTCAGCGCAGGCTTCTGATATGAGTGGCTGGCTGCTCATGGGATTACCAGGTTCTATATATGCGCTTGGTACAGGTCAGGCATGGATTGCTGTGGGACTTTTTGCAGGAACTGTATGTAACTGGCTTATTATTTCAAAAAGACTCAGAAGATACACGATTGTTGCAAATAATTCAATGACATTACCTGAGTTTTTTGAAAACCGTTATCATGATAAAAAGAAGATACTTCTCACTATATCTTCGGCAGTTATAGTAATATTTTTTCTTGTATACACAGCATCTGCATTAGCTTCAGGAGGAAAATTATTCCATACTGTATTTGGTATTGATTATCACATTGCACTTGCTATTGGAGCAGTAGTTATCCTTGCATATACATTTATGGGCGGATTTCTTGCAGTATGTACAACAGATTTTGTGCAGGGAATGCTTATGCTTGTAGGATTGCTTGTAGTTCCTATCTTTGCATATTCAGTTATAGATGGAAGCTTCCGGCAGCAGATTGTCGCAAGCGGTGTTGCGGGTGGATATGATGACTATATGAGTCTTTTCTCTAATGGTGGCAGGCCATATACATTTGTTGATATACTTTCCCAGCTTGCATGGGGACTTGGATATTGTGGAATGCCACATATTCTTATAAGATTTATGGCTGTAAAGAGTGAAAAAGAACTTTCAAAATCAAGCGCAGTTGCGATTGTATGGTGTTTCCTTTCTCTTATGGCAGCCTGTGTTATAGGTGTTGTCGGAAGAGCATATTTTGCAGGTGATGTACTCAAAGATTCTGAGAGTGTATTTATACAGATGATAGAGAGAGTATTTTCGGATAATCTCTCAGTTCCATTTATAGGTGGTATATTTATCTGTGGTATACTTGCTGCTATAATGTCAACAGCAGATTCACAGCTTTTAGTATGTGCATCTTCT
This sequence comes from Lachnospiraceae bacterium, assembly GCA_017425575.1. Lineage (GTDB taxonomy): Bacteria > Bacillota > Clostridia > Lachnospirales > Lachnospiraceae > Butyribacter. Next base: position 10,484 of record JAFPDA010000026.1, read on the forward strand.
GTTTCAAAAGATATTTATAAAAATATTGTAGATAAAGATGCTAATGACCAGAAGGTACTTAGAATAAGCAGAATAACGGTTATTGTGGTTGCAATTCTTGCATTTTTGGTGGCATGGGATCCAAACAGCAGTATAATGAATCTGGTTTCTGATGCGTGGGCAGGTCTTGGTTCAGCATTTGGACCTCTTGTAGTTGCCTCTCTCTTCTGGAAGAGAACAAATCTTCAGGGTGCTGTTGCAGGTATTCTTTCAGGAGGAATAACGGTAATAATATGGGATTATCTTCCTTTGGTTGATGGAAAGACTATATATGCTGCAACGGGTATATATTCACTTCTGGTAGGATTTGCTGTAAGTTTATTATTTATTATATGTGTAAGTTTATGTACAAAAGCTCCTTCACAGGAAATTCTTGATGAGTTTGAAAAGGCAAAAAAAGAACAGTAATGAGGACACAAAATAATCATAAAGTTATCACTTTTTGTTAAAGAAAGGCTACTATGCTAAATGTATAGTAGCTTTTTTGATTTATAGGAAACTGCTTCTTATTATGAAAACAGAGAGGTGTGTTATGAGAAAGAGAATATTAATGTTGGCAGTGTTAATCAAATACTAATAAGAAATATGAAAAAAGATAAAAAAACTGAATAAAAAATCGCTTCATACAGATAATAACAATATAAAACGTTCTGTGATAACTTAAAGGTCTTTTGTATGACAATAGGATTCACGGACGAATATTGAATATTATATGGAGGAAGATATGAGAAAAAAAACACTTTTATTTTTAGGAGCAATGTCATTATCTGTAATGCTTCTTGGCGGTTGTGGAAACAATGATAACAATTCAAATGCTACAGCTTCACCTGAAAATTCACCTGTGGCTTCGGAGATGCCTGGTAATGATAATAATGGCAATAATAATACAGACGATAACGGAAATACAGACGATAACGGAAATACAGACAATAACGGAAATACAGACAACAATGGCGGTGTAGTGGACGACATAACAGATGGTGCAGAGAATGCAGTTGACGGTGTCGGAGATGCTATAGATGACCTTGCAGGTGACAATACAGATAACACAGGAAATGGTGATGTAAACAGTGCTACGGATAATAACGCTGACAACAATAATAACAATAATAATAATAGAAATAACAGAACCAGAAACGGCAATAACAGAAATAGAGTTAACAACAACAATACAAATTCCCCTTCACCTGCTGTAAGATAAAGCCTGTTTTACTTGCAAGAGGGATGTATAAAAATAGAAGAATCCTCTTAAGGACACAACAGTGCTTTGGAGGATTTTTTTATTTATTGCTATGTGTTTATTGTAAATGTGTGATATAATGTCACATAATGGAAGTGTTAAAAACTCAGGGGATAGTTTTATTGGAGGAGGAAAATGAATACCAGAATAGATAAAATAATAAGCAGTTATTTTGAACTGGTGATGGAAAAGGATGATCTAAGCAGGGATGATGTGGATAAACTGTTTGAGAGTATAAGGATTGAATTTAATCTGGATGAGGTGTTTCTTTTTGAAAATTGTGGCGGAATGAGAAAATTTAAAATTACTCATTCAGCATATAGGGGTAACAAAAGTATGCTTGGCTATGAAGTGGATTTTTCACATGCTGAACTTGCAAAACAGTTAGCGATGTTTGACGAAGAAAGTGTATATACTTATTCTATTGGTCAAAATAGTAAATATCCAATGGATAGTGCAGCTTTGTTTGGAATGATTATAGATAATACATATTATGGAGCAGTTGGGTTTAAGATATATGGTAATCATGTGTGGTCTGATGAGGAGAGAGAGTCAGTTAAAAAACTAGGCAGGACGATAAGGCTTTATATAGATGCCAAAAACAGACGAAGCATACATGAAGTGAATTATCAGAAATATGTAGATGCACTTACAAAAACAAGTATAAGTAGTTATTACATTGATTTGTTTAAAAATAAATATGTAGTATTAAAAATAGTGGATCGTCTCAAAGAAATCATTGCAGCAGATGGTGAATACGATTATATAATAAATCATTATGCAAATGTTTGTCTTGATGAACAATACAGGAAAGAAATGATAAATAAATTTAGCAGAGAAAATCTTTCGCTTAGTCTTTCTGAGGAAAATCTTACAGTGGATATGGATTTTAAACGAGTGATATCAGGAAAAACCTACTGGTTCAGGCAGACAGCAACTCTGGTTGACACTACGGAGGATGGTACGCCGCATCATGTAATTATCACAGTGAAGGACATCACAAATACAGTTGAAGAGGGAGAGAATCTTAGAATTGCCATAAATATGATGAAGGATTCATATTACAGGATATGTGCGATGGATTTGTTATCTAATGAGATTTTTGACATAAAATGTATTGATGAAGAAATTGAGGAAAGAATAGCATATAATAATAATCTTGATGAAGCCTTAAATATGGTTATAAATTATCATATACATCCTGAGGATAAAGAAAAATTATCAAGTATTCTTTGTGTAAGCTATCTGAGAAGTGTATTTGTTGATAACAGAGAGGGAATAGATTTTACTTATAAAAGATGTATCAAAGGTGAGTATACCTGGGTGAGGTCTGAGATAATACCTGTGGAGAACTATGGTCCAGGAAATGCAAAAGTTATCTGGTATGTGAAAAACATCTCTGAGGAAGTTGCAAAGGAGACAGCACTCACAGCCAAGATAATAGAGTATAATGCTGAGCTTTTTAAGACAAAGGAAGCTCTTGAGGTGGCATATGAATCTGCAAATAATGCGAATAATGCAAAGACAGACTTTTTATCAAGAATGAGTCATGATATTAGGACTCCTATGAATGCTATCATAGGTATGACAGCTATAGCAGGTGCACATATTGATGATAAGGAAAAGGTGCAGTCGTGTCTTGAAAAGATAGGAATATCAAGCAGGCATCTTTTATCGCTTATAAATGAAGTACTTGATATGAGTAAGATTGAGTCTGGAAATATAAGTCTTTCAGAGGAAGAGTTTAATATGGCATCTCTTATTGATAATTTGATTGAGATGAGCAAAACCGGAATTAAGCAGAAAAAGCATCATCTTAATGTTATTTTAAATAAGATGGAGCATGAGGATGTCATAGGTGACAGCTTAAGGATACAGCAGGCTTTTATGAATATAATGAGCAATGCTATTAAGTATACTCCTGAAGGTGGAAATATTGATATAACAATATCTGAAAAACATTTAGAGAATGATAATGTGTGTTGCTATGAATTTGTTTTTGAAGATAATGGAATAGGCATGACAGAAGAATATATGGAGCATCTTTTTGAACCTTTTACAAGGGCTGTTGATGACAGGGTTAATAAAATTCAGGGAACAGGTCTTGGAATGGCTATAACCCAGAATGTTGTTCATATGATGAATGGAGATATACAGGTAGAGAGTGCACCGGGAAAGGGAACAAAATTCACTATAACTATATTTCTTAAAAATAATAGTAAAGAGTGTGATAATATTGAGGAATTACGAGGATACAAAGTTTTAATAGTAGATGATGATATATCTAACTGTAAGAATGCAAGTGAAGTTTTTGAAAATATCGGAATGATTTCAGAATGGGCTTTAGATGCCAAAGAAGCAGTTGATAAGGTTATAAAAGCACATGAGAATAATAAAGATTATTATGTTCTTATAATAGAACATAATATATCAGGTTACAATGGAATAGATATAGTAAAAGAAATAAGAGCAAATAATGGTGGAGACATTCCTGTAATTATACTGGCTTCTTATGAATGGGCTGATGTGGAACTTGAGGCAAGGGCAGCAGGAGTGGATGATTTTATTACAAAGCCTTTGTTTAGGTCAAGACTTATAGCTGCGATGAAGAAACTTGTAAGTGGTATAAGTGACAATATGCATGAGAATCCGTTAAATTCGATATATAATAAAGAATTTATTAACAAAAAGGTTCTGCTTGTAGATGATGATGAGTTTAACAGAGAGATATCATATGAGATACTTAATATAATGGGATTTGATATTGATATAGCTGAAAATGGAAGAGATGCCGTGGAAAAATTTGCTGAATCCGAAAATGGTTACTACAAGATGATATTTATGGATGTGCAGATGCCTATTATGAATGGATATGAAGCGACAGCTGCTATCAGGTCTTTAGAGAGGCGTGATGCGAAGGGGATACCTATTGTTGCAATGACTGCCAATGCATTTGTGGAAGATGTTCAGGCAGCCATGAGTGCAGGAATGAATGAGCATCTTGCAAAACCTCTTGATATAAAGAGAATGCAGGAAATAATTCATAAATGGATGTAAAAAAAGCAAATAGACCGTATTGAATCAGATTAAAAATTCAATACGGCCTATTTTGTATAGAGCATTTCTTAAAGTTCTATAGAGTAAAGCAGACATTCACGTCCGTTATGGATAAGATCCTTTTCACATTTCATGCCAATTTTCTGAGCTGTTTTTATTGAGCGTGAATTATCAAAATCTATTACACATACAATTCTGTGTATATCAAGCTCGTCCCTGGCATATTTGAGAACAGCGCTGCAGCATTCTATGGCATATCCATATCCCCAGTGCTGACTGTCAAGAAGGTAAGAGAGCATAATCTCTTCTTTGCCGTCAACAGTGTGATTTTCTATGCCGCATCGTCCTATAAGTTTTCCGTTGGTTTTACTGAAAATTCCCCAGAGTCCATATCCATAAAATGAATATACATTTTTGATATAGGCTTTTTGTTTTTCGATTTCATTTTCCAGATAATCGTCTATATTGTCTATGTATTTTCTGATCTGTGGGTCTGAGTATATAGGGTAGAGTTCATTTATATCGTCAACACATAATTCACGTATATTAAGCCGTTTAGTTGAAGTTATATTTACAGGAAGTCCGAGCGAACGCTGTAAAGTATACTCAAAAAAGTGAGTTGTAAGACCTTCAAAGGATTCGAGAAGTACATCAGCTTTGGAGAGGTTCTGACTGCCTGAGTGTGGATTTTCATATCCTATACATGCGATTCCTGCAGCCTTTGCAGCAGATACACCATGTTCAGAGTCTTCTATAACAAGTGCCTCTTTGGCAGAAATTCCAAGTTTCTGAAGCGCCAGCAGAAATGTATCAGGAGCTGGTTTTGGTTCTTTTACATGTGAACTTGATATAAGCTTTGTAAAATATTTCTTTATATTCAGTGATTTAACAACATCTTCTATCTCTGTTATAGAGGAGGATGAAGCTATCGCAAGATGGTATCCTGCGCTGTACAATTTTTTTATAAGTTCCTTAACACCGGGCAGAGGAGTGTAACCTTCAGTGGCGGCAAGTCTCTTTTTCTCAGCATTCATCTCTGCAAGCAAATCTTCTGAGGAGATATTCATAGAAAATTTTTTTATTGAATCCTCACACATTTTTTTTGTTGAACTGCCTATAAAACTTTTGCAATAGTCTATATCTGCGTCTATACCATGTGCCTTATATACATTGAGTGCAGCTTTTGCATGACTGGGCTCGCTGTCTATTATTACTCCGTCCATATCAAAGATTATAGCTTTTAACATACAATCGCCTCCTGTAAAAAAAATCTTTCTTATATATGATTATATCAGACTATCAGGAATTATAAAAGATATTTGTGATTTATATATATTTTTGGTATAATAAATTATAAAATTTATTTTATGCCGTCAGCAAGGACGGGGAAATGGAGATTATCATGGCTAAAATAAAACCATTTACCGCTGTAAGACCAAGTGAGAAACTTGCAGATAAAGTTGCAGCATTACCTTATGATGTATATAACAGAGAGGAGGCAACAGAGGCAGTAAAAGATAATGAGATTTCTTTTCTGCGAATTGACAGGGCAGAGACACAGTTTCCTGCAAGTGTTGATACATATGCACCAGAGGTATATGAGAAAGCAAAGGAAATATTTGAAGCCAGAGTTGAGGATGGCACTTTTATAACAGATGAAGATGAGTGCTATTATATATATCAGCTTACAATGGAAGGCAGGAAGCAGACTGGAATAGTTGCATGTGCAAGTGTTGATGACTATCTTTCAAATGTTATCAAGAAGCATGAGAATACAAGAGAGGAGAAGGAGCAGGACAGAATAAGACATGTCGATACTCTTGGAGCACAGACTGGGCCTATTTTCCTCGCATATCGTTCACAGACATGCATAAATAATGTGGTTGACAGGATAGTGATGGATGAGAGACCACTGTATAACTTTACATCTGAAGATGGAATAGGACATGCAGTGTGGAAGATAGGTAATATAGAAGATATAAGAACTATACAGAATGCTTTTTCAGTGATAAGTGACATATATATTGCAGACGGACATCACCGTGCAGCATCGGCTGTAAAGGTTGGTCTTAAGAGAAGAGAAGAAAATCCCGGATATGATGGAACGGAAGAATTTAATTATTTCTTATCAGTGCTTTTCCCAGATGACCAGCTTATGATTATGGATTATAACCGTTCTGTAAAAGACCTTAACGGAATGACAGAAGAAGAATTTTTAAAGAGAGCTGCAGAAAATTTTGATATAGAGGAAATAGAAGGGGCAGCAAAGCCAGAGAAAAAGGGAAAGGTTGCTATGTATATGTCAGGGAAATGGTATATGCTTACAGCTTCGGAAAAACTTCTTTCAATTGATGATGCAGTTGAATCTCTCGATGTATCAATTCTGCAGAATTATCTTTTGAAACCGGTTCTTGGCATTGATGACCCAAGAACTGATTCAAGAATTGATTTTATTGGAGGAATAAGAGGACTTAAAGAGCTTGAGAGAAGAGCGGATTCAGATATGAAAGTTTCATTTGCAATGTATCCTACATCTATTGATGAACTTTTTGCAGTGGCAGACGCAGGGCTTCTTATGCCACCAAAGTCTACATGGTTTGAACCTAAACTGAGAAGTGGGTTGTTTATACACAGAATATAATATAGAAGGTATTTTACCATTGGACTCATTGGGGAGATGTATCAATGGTACTTCAGAATGGAGGATATTATGAAAAAAAGACTATATGATTTGATGGATTGGGCAGCTATTGAGGCGATAGTGTATTCGGAAGAGCCACATCCTGAAAATATACTTGGACCACATAAAGTAAGGGGAGGACATCTTATCCACTGCTTTCTTCCTGATGCACAGAATGTGCATATTAAGATGAAAGAAAGTGGAAAATGTTTTCCTATGGAGCAGGCTGATGATGCAGGTGTATTTGCTGCTATTGTACCGGGCAAAAAAGCTGAAGCCTATACTATTATAGCAAAGTATGAGGATGGTTCAGAGATAGAGGTGGAAGATCCATATCTGTATACTAATATTATAGGAGAGAGCGATACAGAGAAATTTAACCAGGGCATATATTATGATGTATACAAGTGTATGGGAGCACATCCTGTTGCCATTGATGGTATTCTGGATGAGGCAGAGGTCAGATGGGATGTGACACCTGAGACTGATAAGAAAAAGAAAAAAAATACAGTATATGGTGTTCATTTTGCAGTGTGGGCGCCAAACGCACTGAGAGTAAGTGTTGTGGGCGATTTTAACTTTTGGGACGGAAGAAGGGCGCAGATGTGCCAGATAGGTGATTCAGGAGTGTATTCACTATTTATCCCAAATGTTCAGGTTGGGGACATATATAAATATGAGATTAAGAAAAGATCAGGAGAGGCATTTTTAAAGATGGATCCATATGGCTTCCAGGCTGAGAAAAGACCTCGTACTGCAAGTGTGATTGCATGCCTTGAAGGATATAAGTGGAAAGATAGTACATGGTTAAAAAAACGTGCGGGAAAAGACTTTAAATGTGAGCCTGTAAATATTTATGAGGTACATCTTGGTTCATGGAAAAAGAAGGATTATGAAGGTACAGAACCTCAGAAATGTGAAGATGAATTTTTCAATTACAGGGATATAGCACCACAGCTTGCTTCTTATGTAAAAGATATGGGATATACACATGTTGAGCTTATGCCTATTATGGAGCATCCTCTTGATGAATCCTGGGGATATCAGGTTACAGGTTATTTTGCGGCAACATCCCGCTATGGTTCACCGGAGGATTTTATGTATTTTGTTGACTATATGCACCAGCAGGGCATAGGTGTGATAATAGATTGGGTTCCGGCTCATTTTCCTAGAGATGCATATGCTCTTGCGAGATTTGACGGAAGCTGTCTGTATGAAAATCCAGACCCACGAAGAGGTGCACATCCTCACTGGGGAACACTTATTTTTGATTATGGAAAGCCACAGGTAGACAATTTCCTTATTTCCAATGCTTTATTCTGGAAAGATAAATATCATATAGATGGAATAAGAATGGATGCGGTTGCGTCTATGCTTTATCTTGACTATGGAAAACAGGGTGGAGAATGGCTTCCCAACATATATGGTGGAAATGAAAATCTTGAAGCTATTGAACTGTTTAAGAAGTTAAGTAAAGAATTTCATAAAGATAATGATGGGGCTATGCTTATTGCGGAGGAATCTACAGCCTGGCCTAAAGTTACAAGTGATATAGATGATGGTGGACTTGGCTTTGACCTCAAGTGGAATATGGGATGGATGAATGACTTTACAAGTTATATGCAGACAGATCCTCTGTTTAGAAAAGGACGTCATGGAACGCTTCTTTTCAGCATGGTATATGCATACAGCGAGAATTTTATACTTGTATTTTCACATGATGAAGTCGTACATTTAAAATGTTCAATGATAATGAAGATGCCTGGAGATATGGAGCATAAATTTGCCAATTTAAGGACAGCATATGGATTCATGATGGCACATCCGGGCAAAAAACTTTTATTTATGGGACAGGAGTTTGCACAGCTTGAAGAGTGGAATGAGAAGATAAGTCTTCCTTGGCATGAGGCAGATATGCCTGCACACAGTACATTTAAGAATTATGTAAAAGCTTTAAATAAGTTTTACAGCAAACATCCTGCACTTTATCAGTCTGATTTTGATGAAGAAGGATTTGAGTGGATAAGTACTATGGACGCAGACCACAGTGTTATTTCCTTTATCAGAAGGACGCTGGATGACAGTGAGATATTGTTGTTTGTATGTAACTTTACACCAGTGGTTTATGAAAACTTCAAGGTAGGTGTTCCATTTGCAGGAAAATATAAAGAGATATTTAACAGTGACAGTGAAGAGTTTGGTGGAACCGGTCATGTAAACAGACGTCAGAAAAATTCAAAGAAGATTTCATGGGATGGAAGAGAAGATTCTATTACTATAGAGCTGTCTCCTCTTGGAATGTGTGTATTCAATGTTATCAAGGGAGAAAAGTAATTTATGACTAGTGAGATAAGTATTGATGATGTTGAGAAGATAATGGATTCAAATGCCTCCCAAATAGAAAAAACAAACTTTCTTATCCAGTATTTACTGGATAAGAGAGAAGTGTTTCTGAATTATTTTATAACTATACTTATTGCGATAATTGTATTTGCAATAGGCAGAAAGATTGTAAAATTTGTTCTCAAAATTCTTAATAAATGGATGCAGCGCAGACAGGTAGAGATAAGTGTTTCAAAGTTTATTATGTCACTTTCAGGCTTTGCACTGAATATTCTGTTAATATTTATGGTTGCAGGCATACTTGGTGTTGGTACAAGTTCGATAGTGGCACTTGTAGGTTCGGCGGGACTTGCCATTGGTCTTGCATTGCAGGGAAGCCTCTCAAACCTTGCAGGCGGTGTGCTTATACTTTTACTTAAGCCTTTCAGGATTGGAGATTATATAATTGCACTGGGTGAAGAGGGTACGGTAGAGAATATTGATATTTTCTATACACGTATATTAACAACTGACAATAAAGTTATTGTAATACCAAATGGAACTATATCGGGTGCAAATGTAACAAATACTTCGACCGCAAATGAGAGAATGCTTATTCTTGATTTTATGGTAGACTATGAGGCTGATACTGAAGAAGTAAGAGAAAAGATATTAAAGTTGTTTAATGAAGAAGAACGAATCGATCAGGAGAAAAAGATGAGCGTTGTTATATGTGGTCTTACTCCTATAAAAGTTAAGATGCAGGCTAAGGCATGGGTCAAGACAGAAGATTACTGGGATGTCAGATATGATATGTTTGAGAAGATAAAAAAGATATTGGTTACTGTACAGACGCAAGCTTGACACTTGCTGTCAAGCTGTGGGCTAATGATTGAATTGTGCAAGATTAATAGTCTGCTTTACTTGAAAACAGAATTAGGTTATAATATTTTCGGTCTAAGAGAAATTATAGATATATGAAAGTTGGTGAGAAAAGGTGGTAAAGTACTACAAGACAGATGACAAAAAGATACATGAAGAGAATGATATCGTAGATGGCGTATGGATTGATATGTGCAATCCAACAATTTCGGAGGGGGAGGAGATAGCCAGTAAGCTTGATATTGATGTAAGTGACCTTCTGGCAGCTCTTGATGAGGAAGAAAGTTCACGTATTGAGCTTGAAGATGGATATACTCTTATTCTTGTGGATATTCCGGCAGTGGAGATAAGGCATGATAAGCAGGCGTACACTACAATTCCGCTTGGTATTATTCTTACATCGAATACCATAATTACTGTATGTACTGAAGAGACACCTATCTTGCAGGCTTTTATAAATGGTCGTGTAAAAGAGTTTAGTACTAAAAAGAAACTCAGATTTGTCTATCAGATTCTTTTCAGAATATCTTCTTTTTATCAGACAAATCTTCGCATTATTGATAAAAAGAGAACCGAGATAGAGGAGAGAATTGATGATAAAACAGAAGATGCTGATCTTATAGATCTTCATGCACTTGAGTCTACACTTGTATATTTTGCAACTTCGCTGAGAGCTAATTCTGTGGTTCTTGACAGACTTACAAGATATAAGAGACTTGAACAGTATCCGGAAGACAAGGATTTACTTGGAGATGTTATTGTCGAGAATCAGCAGGCTATCGAGATGACAACTATTTACAGAGATATAATAAATGGTACAAGAGATCTGATGTCATCTGTAATTGATAACAGACTGAACAATGTTATGAAAACTCTTACATCCATAACACTTGTAATGGGTATTCCAACGTTGATATCCGGCGTATATGGAATGAATGTGGATTCAAGATGGGTTCCATTCGCATCTGTTCCATATGGATTTGGAATAATATGTATAATGATATTATTCCTGTGTCTTATACTTTTGCTTATACTAAGAAAGAAGAGATTCTTATAATTAAAGTAAAAAAGCTATGAGCTTCTAAAACTCATAGCTTTTTTTCATATTAAAGAGTTGTCAGGCGGCTATGATTTGCACAAGCCTGACTGATATTTTTACTCTGCAAGATATTTCTCATATATATTGATTACTTCCTGCATTGCCTTCTGGCCAGGAGCACCGATAGTATTTCTCTTTTCTACACATGTCTCCATGCTGATGGCATCGTAGATATCTTCTTCAAATACAGGGCTTATAGCCTTATATTCATCAAGAGTCATTTCTCCAAGAGACTTGTTGTTATCGATGCAGAAGAGTACGAGCTGTCCGATTATACCATGTGCATCTCTGAATGGAACACCGTGGTTTACAAGGTAATCAGCAGCATCTGTTGCATTTGTGAATCCACCCTCAGCACTTGCACGCATATTGTCTTTCTTGAAAGTGATAGTATCAAGCATGCCGTTGAAAAGAAGGATACAGCCTTTTGTGGTATCGATAGCATCAAATACAAGTTCTTTGTCTTCCTGCATATCTTTATTGTATGCAAGAGAAAGTCCCTTCATTGTAGTGAGAAGAGATATAAGAGTACCATATACGCGGCCGGTCTTTCCACGTACAAGCTCTGCTATATCAGGATTTTTCTTCTGAGGCATGATACTGCTGCCAGTAGAGTAAGAATCATCGATTTCTATAAACTGGTATTCATTTGTATTCCAGATAATTATCTCCTCACAGAAACGGCTAAGATGCATCATGATAATAGACATTGCAGAAGAAAACTCTATAAGGTAATCTCTGTCAGAAACAGAATCCATACTGTTTAAAGTTGGTCCTGTAAAGCCGAGAAGTTCTGCTGTGCGGGCTCTGTTAAGAGGGTATGTGGTTCCGGCAAGAGCACCTGAACCGAGAGGGCAGAAGTTCATTCTCTCATAAGTATCATGAAGTCTGTCTCTGTCGCGTTTGAACATCTCAAAGTAAGCACCCATATGGTGGGCAAGTGTGATAGGCTGGGCTTTCTGAAGATGTGTGAAGCCCGGCATAATAGTGTCAAGGTTCTCTTTCATTATCTTTAAAATACTTTCAAGGAGATTTTTGAGAAGAGAATCCATTTCAAGAATTTCTTTCCTTGTATATAATTTCATATCAAGTGCTACCTGGTCATTACGGCTTCTTCCAGTGTGAAGTCTTTTTCCGGCATCACCGATGCGCTCAATAAGGTGAGCCTCAACAAAGCTGTGGATATCCTCATGTTCCTCATCTATTTCAAGGGCACCAGATGTGATATCCTCCATAATTCCTTTAAGTCCGCTTATTATTGCTTCCTTATCTTCACTGCTTAAAATTCCCTGCTCTGCAAGCATTGTTACATGAGCAATACTTCCTGTTATATCTTCTTCATAAAATTTCTGATCAAAAGAAAGAGAAGCGTTAAAGTTGTGAACGAGCTGGTTTGTCTGTTTGGTAAATCTTCCTCCCCAAAGTTTCATATGTGTCCTCCATTCGTATGTTATTTCTATGCTTTAAAATACCGAAATGGAAGAATCCATTTCGGTACAAAAATAAATATTTCATAAGATAAATTGGTATAATACTGTTAATTAGTCTTCAGCCTCAGGCTTGTTGTCTGAAAATTCGATGAAATCATCATCAAAGCTGTCAGCATAATCGTCATCATCAAAGTC
>JAFPDA010000002.1 GCA_017425575.1 Lachnospiraceae bacterium
ATAACTCATATAGATGAGATACTGAAGCTTTTGAAAGCAGTTACCGGAGATGTCAGATACACAGATATATTAAAATATGATGGTTATAAGGAGGCGGAGAATATGTGTGAATTGCTTGACAGATTGATAAATGAAGGATTGGAACGTGGAATAGAGCAGGGAAAACAGCAGGCAGCTTCTATAATAAAAGAGAAAGATGAACAGTTGACAGAAAAAGATGCCATAATAGAAGAATTAAGAAAGCAGCTTGCAGCATATCAGAATCGGTAATACTACAATACTTGCTATGAACTCTATACCTTTGTTTGAGCTTGATTAAAGTGGATATAATTTACAGAAATAAAAATGGGGATGGAAAAATCCCCATTTTTATTTCTGAATTCTTACTTTTTCAGAGTCATTACCAAAAGTATTAAAGCTGTTCTGAGGTGTGGTATTCCAAAAATTACCCATATTAAAACCGCATTGTTCTAATCTGTTTTTCAGATTTGTACATTGATTTAAATCTGTCTTAAAATTCTTTTTAGAGGTACTGTTTGTGAGTTGTTCTATTTTCTTTATGTTGCTACAAGCACGTAACAATTCGTCCTCTAAATTTTCTACTTGTGGAATATATATTATATTATCTACGGAATTTTGTTTTTTTAATATTTGGATATTGTTTTGCAAAATCTCTATTTTTCCGACATCTGTATCATAAACCAAAACTATAGTTGTTCCTTTTTTTAACATTCTTAATTTTGTGTTTGAGAATTTTTCCTGAGTAACATTAAATACACTTACTTTTCCGCTTACAATGCACCTTTTTTCACTTTTTAGGACATTTACAATCTTTTTTTCGTTTTCACCTTCTACATAATATTGATAAATTTTTTCGTTCATTTGTACCTCCAATAAAACTTATATATCTGCAGTATTATCTAAATCATATAATTTATCTAAATCAGGAGCTGTACAAAATAAATCATTCTCAACAGCATTTTTCAAAGAAGACATATTTGAATCTGCATAGTCAGATGCATATATACACTTGATTGGCTGATTTACATCGTTGACTTCTTTTTTTAGGAAAGTAAATGAATGCAGAGGAAGTGGCATATCTATAATTTCTGGATTATGTGTAGTAAAAAATAATTGTTTTCCGGCAGTTAATTTTTCAATAATAATTGAAAGACAGGCTTTTTCGATATCTGTATTTACAAAAGAAAATAATTCATCACAATAATAGAGATCATGATTATTATTGATAATTGAAGCTATAATATATGAAATATTTAATCCTGCTTTTGTACCACTGGATAGTATTCCTTTGTCTATAATCTCGCCATCCTGTATTATTATTGATTTGTTATTTAACTGTATTATATATGTGTTTTCAAGCTCTTTTGATTTTATAATATCTTTTATTGATGGATCTAAAACAGATAATACACACTTTAATACATCGAGGTATTTTTCATCATCTTTAAGTTCATAAAAATCTTTATTATTTAAATCATCACTTGGATATGAAAAATGCCAACCGCCTGAATCAATCATATCATATGATGCGGGACGTGCTTCTTTCATTCTTTGCAGGCAGTTCTCATAGCTGTCATCTTCATATATGGGTATTTGTTGTATACTTATATTTACATCTTCTTTAGTCGATTCATCTTTTTTAGGAGAAATATCCATTTTAAATCTATTTAAGAAATTGTTTTCTGTAACAAAATCTATATATAAATGAGATGTTTCATCAGGATTATCTATAATTTTAAAAAAGCGCTGATGCATACCATCCTGTAAGTAGTTTGCGAAAATCATTAATAATTTTCCTATAGATGTTTTTCCGGTTGCATTACATCCAAGTATAATATTAAGCTTTTTATATTTAAAATTTATTTTTCCAGGCAAAAATTCATCTTCAATTAGAGAATCGTTAATGTCGTCATGATGTGACATATTGATGTGAAAATTTCTAAAAGAATATAAGTTATTTGCTTTTATATCCATAATTATCATATTCTTTCTCCTTTTGTATGTTTCTTTCTTTGCAATCATATATTGATTATACCTCTTTTCGTTAAGAATTTAAATATGGTAAATATCGTATAATAAATACATTGTTTATTTTGTCATATTTTAAGGTAAAAATTCGACAGATATTACCTACCTGTGTACAGATAACCTGTTTGTTCATATTTGTATAGATTTACTGTGTCAAATAGATTGAATATCTCTATTATATTATGCTATACTTGATTTTGCAGTGTTAAACTGACACATTGATATTTGGAGGACGTAATGAAATTTTTAAAGAAAAAGCTACTGATTGTGGCAGTATTTATTTTGATTGCTGCAGGTATAAACGGCAATATATGTGAGGCAAAAGGAAGAACATTTGTGGTTGGATTTGATGCCGAATTTCCACCTTATGGTTATCTTGATGAAAATGGTGAGTATGTTGGTTTTGACCTTTCGCTTGCAGAGGAGGTCTGTAAGCGTCGTGGCTGGGAGTTTGTAAAACGCCCTATTGCGTGGGACTCGAAGGATTCTGAGCTTGAGACAGGTGCTATATCATGTATCTGGAATGGTTTTACCATGAATGGCCGTGAGACAGAGTATACATGGTCAACTCCTTATGTAGATAATTCTCAGGTGGTTGTTGTGAGAACTGATTCAGGTATTGAATCACTCTCAGACCTTGCGGGTAAGATTCTTGTAGTTCAGAGTGATTCGGCAGCACTTGCAGCTCTTGAAGGAGATGATGCCACAGACGAAAATAAGGCACTTGCAAAATCTCTTAAGAATTTACAGCAGGTTGCTGATTATAACTCTGCATTTATGAATCTTGAGAGCGGTATGGTTGATGCGATAGCTATGGATATAGGTGTTGCATCATATCAGCTTGAGTCAAGAAATGGTGAGTTTAAATTACTTGACCAGCATATATCAAGTGAGCAGTATGGTATTGGTTTTAAGCTTGGAGATACAGAGCTGAGAGATCAGGTTCAGGTGACTTTGTTTGAGATGCTTTCTGATGGAACTTTTGCAAAGATTGCAAAAGAGTGGGGGCTTACTGACAGTGTATGTTTAAGTACCGAAGATACACAGTATATTGATGGCGGTGCTGTTCCTGTTACAGACGCTGATATTGCAAATGTTCAGTCTGAAAGTGTTTCTGACGGCACGCCTAAGGCGGTAAAGCTTGATTTTGTAGGTGTTATGAAGCAGCTTATATCAGGTCTTGGCTCTACATTTCTTATATTTGTACTCACACTTTTGTTTTCTATGCCGCTTGGACTTCTGCTTGCAGCGGTAAGAATGTCAAAGCTAAAAGTTTTACAGTGGATAGCAAAGATATATATATCAATAATGAGAGGTACACCTCTTATGCTTCAGCTTCTGGTAGTATTTTTCTCACCATACTATCTGTTTAATGTGCAGACATCTTATTCGTACAGATTTTATGCTGTAATAATAGGATTTTCTCTTAATTATGCTGCATATTTTGCAGAGATTTACCGCTCGGGAATACAGAGTATACCTATAGGTCAGTGGGAAGCAGCCAGGGTAATGGGATATAGCAGAAAGACTACTTTCTTTAGGATAATATTTCCACAGATGGTTAAGAGGATTATGCCTCCTGTGACAAATGAGGTTATAACTCTTGTAAAGGATACATCGCTTGCATTTGCGCTTGCATATACAGAGATGTTTACTCTTGCAAAGCAGATAGCGGCATCTCAGGCATCGCTTTTTCCTCTTTTTGTAGCTGGTCTGTTCTATTATATTTTTAATTTTATAGTGGCATTTATTATGGATAATATAGAGAAAAAGCTTGATTATTACAGATAAACGGAGGAGTTTTTGATGAAGATTTTGGAGATGAACCACATAAAGAAAAGTTTCGGTGATAAAGTGGTTTTAAAGGATATAAATGTTAGCGTAAGTGAAGGTGAGGTTGTATCTATACTTGGTCCTTCAGGCTCAGGAAAGTCAACACTTCTTCGCTGTGCTACTTTTCTTGAACATATAGACAGTGGAGAGATTTTATACAGCGGAAAGTCTGTTGTCACAACTGATGGTGGCAAAGCTGTTTATCCTGCAAGAAGTGAGTTACATCAGGCACAGTCAAACTTTGGACTTGTATTTCAGAACTTTAATCTTTTTCCACATTTTTCTGTAATGAAAAATATAGTGGATGCGCCTATTGTTATACAAAAAAGAGATAAAGAAGAGGTTTATCAGGAGGCAAGGGAGCTTCTTAGAAAGGTTGGACTTGAGGATAAAGAAAATGCTTATCCATGTGAGCTTTCGGGTGGACAGCAGCAGAGGGTTGCTATCGCCAGAGCACTTGCAATGAATCCAAAGATGCTTTATTTTGATGAGCCTACATCAGCTCTTGACCCTGAGATAACAGCAGAGATTCTTCGTGTCTTAAAAAGTCTTGCAGCAGAGAAGATGACGATGGCTATTGTAACCCACGAGATTGACTTTGCAAGAGCTGTATCTGACAGGGTAATATTTATGGATGAAGGTCTTGTGGTTGAGGAGGGAACTCCGGAGGATGTAATAGATAATCCTAGAAATGACAGAACAAGAGAGTTTTTACAGAAGTTGCATGTGTAGGGGGGTATATGTATGAGAGAACAAATGAGGAATTTTAGGTTATTGAGGATGCTGTTTTTATGTGCGCTTGTGGCTGTATGTGGCATCTGGTCGTTTAATGCCAGCGCCTGTGCAGCGGAGCGTGATGTTGCACTTGGCAGTGAATCGGAGATAAAGCTTTATATTGGTGATTCTGGTAAGCTTGTCCCTGATACAATTAACACAGACTCACCTTTTTATCAGTATAAGGAGCAGATTGCAAGAGGTGATTACAGTGTTAATGTTGAAAACGCATATGATGAAGAGACTTACAATAAGGTTATTCAGATGGGAGTTGACAACACATATACTGCACTTGCAAAGGGCTATGTTACTGCTGATGTAAAGATATATGGTGAGCAACAGCAAAATAATAATTATTTTAATAATGGTGAGTACAGTGAATATCCATATGAGACTGATAATTCATTTGATAATGGATTGTCGGATAGTAATTATGATGATGAGTATTATTATGAAGAGAAACCTGTAATTTATTCGACATCATATACTCTCAAAGTCTCTTTATATATTGATATGAGTAAGGTTTCTTTTGAGAAGACTTCTTTAACCGGTTATCAGCTGGATGGCTCATATTATAACTGGCTTGAGTTTGATGTAAAGGTAAATGGTCTTGAAGGAGTAAATGGAGAGGACCTTGACGAATTTGAGTTTAAGAGTACTAATGAAGATATGTATATTTCGTATTCTCTTGAAAATGGAGTACTTAGGATTGAGACAAGCAGTGTGGGTCCGACAAAGCTTATATTTAATATAAATGGTTATGCTTTTACAATAAATTTAAAGATAAGTGTTATAAAGCTTTCGTGTGGTAACTCACTGGTTATGAAAACAGGCAAAACCAGGCAGATAAAAGTAAAAGGAACATCTGACAAGGTTAAGTGGAAGAGCAGTAATTCAAAAGTAGCATCTATATCTTCAAATGGAAAGCTCAAAACTAAGAAGATGGGAAATGCTATTATCTCAGCTACTATCGGAGAATTTAAGCTTGGTTGTGTTATCTCGGTGCTTACACCAAACAGAATGAAGGTTATAAATATGGCCAACAAGATTGGTAAGAACTGGACCTACAGCCAGCCAAAGCGTATGCAGACAGGTTATTATGACTGCAGTTCGCTTGTCTGGAAGTCTTACAGACTTGAAGGTAAAGTTTTTGGAAGCAGTAATTATGCTCCGGTAGCTGCCGATATTGCAAAATACTGTGCTGACAGAAAGAAAACTGTAAAAGGTAATGCCGAGAAAAATATACAGAAGCTTAAGTATATACCTGGTGCTCTTACATTTAAGACAGGAGCAGATAACGGAAGGTATAAAGGCATATATCATGTTGAGATGTTTGTGGGATATACTTTGGAGGGATTTGACTCTAATGGAAAGGCGATAGTTGGAACAAAATGGGCTGCCAGACCGGATAACTACTGGTATGGTGAAATCTGGGCACAGCCTTAAACTTTGTGTTATTGCAAAAATAGACAGGCAAATGTATATTATGTATGAGAATTAAGAGGTTAGATGGCAGTGGATAAGTTTTTTTATGGATATTTACTGGCGGTAAATATTGTAACTTTTTGTGCGTATGGAATAGATAAGTACAAAGCAAAGAATAAAAAGTGGAGAATACCTGAGAAAGTTCTTATTGGTCTTGCCGTGACTGGTGGAAGTGCCGGTGCATTAGCCGGCATGTCCGCCTTTCATCACAAGACCAGAAAAAACAAGTTCAGGATTGGAGTTCCTGTTATAATTATTCTGCAGCTTATAGTGTATTTTGCAGTGAAATATCTGTTAAATCATAATGGCATTTACAATTAAAAGTATTATAAGGAATATTACATTCCATACAGTGAAATAACCAAGATATTTTGCTGTGCTGATATCATTTTCACGTGCTACATATTTGAAGGATATAAGACTTGCCATAGAGGCGATAAGTGTTCCGAGCCCTCCGAGGTTTGTGCCTATAATCAGAAGTGAAAATTTGTCTGTAAATCCGGAGAGAAGGAGTGCAGCAGGCACATTGCTTATAACCTGGCTTGATATTACTGCTATGCTTGTCTCATTGCCAGTGATTGCATTGGCAAGCAGCTTATAGAAACTTTCCACACGTCCCATATTTCCGATAAAAATAAAGAATGCTACAAATGTCATCAGCAGGGAATAGTCAACTTTGCTGATGACTTTTTTATCTGTAAATATCAGTGTGGCAAGCACAATGGCACACAGGAGCTGCCACGGAACGAGTCTTGCAACAGTAAACATACA
>JAFPDA010000027.1 GCA_017425575.1 Lachnospiraceae bacterium
ACCAACAAGCCGACGTTTATTATGGTTGAGTGGCTCTTAGACCACGGACAGGGATATTTTCTTACGGGAATGATGGTAAGAAAATGCCAGAATCCTGAGGAAAATGGAAACGAGGAGCTTGAGATGCTAAATTTCACAGGCAGTTATAAATCACCATGTGAGTATGATTTAGACAATATTCCTGTGATAGAGATTTCAGGAGACAGACGTGCTCTTAAAGGTTTTGGCGCCTGCAGAAAGGAATTTGAAAATCTTAAGAAAAACAGAGAAAGTGATTTTGCCTACTATGATATGTCCGGACAGTATCAGAGAAGACAGTATTTTTCAAAGCTTAAGGAATATCAGATAGACAATAAAGAATGGGAAAGTATTATCAAAAAAGTAAATCTGAAGGAATCAGGACTTTCAGAACTTTTTAATAATGCAAAGGATGAAAAAGGTCTTATTGAAAAGTGGTTTTTACATGCAGTAAAAAATAAACTTAATCAGGAGCATGACAGAATAAAAGAATTTCAGTCTCTGGCATATAAGTTTATTGAGAGATACAGAAGCAATCAGGAGAATATACGACGCAAAGAGATTATAGAAAAATATTTTGATGATGCAGGTCTTATGGAGCAGCAGGTTGAGAAGTTTATTGAGGCTTCAGAAAAATTTGATTATCAGAAAAGCTGTATAGCAGATTTTATAAAAGGAGTTGATATACAGTTAACAGCTATATCTGAACAGATAAATAATAAAAGAGCAGAGATAGAAAAGCTTGAGGATCAAATTATAAATATAGAAGGGGAGAAGATTTCATATAACATATATAAACTTCAGGATGAGCGTGACGAAGTTAATTCCAAGAGAGTAGATATCGAAAAAGAGGTGACAGAGGCAAGGATAACAAAGGAGAAAAAGAAAAAGGAGCTTTGCAGATATAACTGTGCCAGACTTTATGAGGAAGTTATGGATTTTGAGAGAAAGATTAAACAGCTCAGAGAAAAGATTGATATTCTTACAAAAGAACAGGAAGACGGAGCTTTGGAGGTTGAAAAGCTTGGAGCAACTCTCTATGCATATTATACAGAAATGGTGCAGAGACAGGAAAAAGAACTTGAAGAATGTGAGACCAGACTTCAGAAGATTAATCTTTCGATAGAAGATACAGAGAAAAAGATAAATGATAAAAACAATGAGGTTCGTGATATATCAACACAGCTTGGAGAACTTAACAGCAGTATAAAGAATTTTGATGTTGATGAGAATAGATTTAATCTGAGATATGGAACAAATTTCCAGAGGAATATTATAGGGGAATACGAGGAAGGCATTCTTGAAATAGAGAAAAGTAAGTTTGACGAGGAAGCTGTCAATATAAGCCTTGATATTACCAAAACGGCAAACAAGGCACTTGCCTGTAAACAGGAATCTGAAAAGGCTGTCAGCGACAGTGAGGAAGCGAAGGTAAATATTGAGAGAAAAAAGAGCGAGTATGCAGAGTTTGAAAGAAAGTATAATGAGTATAATGATGAGAAGAACAGGCGCAGAGTTATTATGAAATATATAGATGCGCCTGAGTCTGAGCTTGATAATAAGGTGCTTATACTTGACAGACTTAACAGAAAACTTGAAGAACTTGAAATTACAAGAGATGGTTTTAAACTTCAGCTTCAGGAGCTTCGCAAGGAGTATGAAAACTTAAGACAGGGTAAGATAATAGAGCTGCCGGAAAATATAACACAGTTTTTGGAGAGCCTGAATATCCAGATAATATACGGAATGGTATGGTTAAAGAAGAATGGACGAACTGTTGAACAAAACAAAAAGCTTGTTAAAAATAATCCGTTTCTGCCTTTTAGTGTGATAATGGATTCTGCTGATATAGAAAAGATAGGTGGAAAGCAGGGAGAGATATATACAAGTTTTCCTATACCTATAGTGAACAGAGAGGATATTGAGAAAGCTGTATCTGAATCAGAGGATTGTCTTATAAAGTTTGATAATATATCTTTTATGGTTTCGTTTAATTTAAAACTTCTTGAGCAGGAAAGTCTTGAGAAAATGCTTGAGCAGAAGAAAAAGGATATTGAAGACTGTGAGAAGAAAATAGCTATAAAGGATGATGAGATAGGAAGTTACAGGGAATACAGAATGACAATAGAACAACAGTCATTCAGCAGTGCGCTTATTTTACAGCTTGAAATGGATATGGAGCTTGCCTTAAAGGAGACTGAGGCTTTGCAGGAAAAATATATAGAATGCCAGCAAAGGAAAAAAGAGAGCGCAGAGGAATATGAAAAACTGCAGCATAAATCAGTAGAACTTCAGAGAAAACAGAAGGATATAGATTTGCGTAATAAAGAATATATTGACTATATCGAAAGTTATGAGTCCTATATTTCGGACAGGGCAAGAAGAGAGCATCTTGAGAGAAAAAGAAAAGATACTGACAATATATTGAAATCTCTTGAGGCAGAGAGAAGCAGTCTTTTAAGACAGGGAGACCAGCAGAATAATATAAGAAATATCTGTCAGAATAAAAGAAATGAACTCAGGAAAGAGGTTTCAAGATATGAGCAGTATGAAAGCTGTGAGCCACAGGAGTTTGATGAGGATACAGATTTTGTTGCAATAGAAGAAAGATATAAAGCACTTACGAATAACATTGCAGCATCACTTGAGGAGTTAAATCAGGATTTGCAGCAGGAGAGTGGTAGACATGAGAAGAAACTTACCCAGCTTAAAAGTGCAAATAAATATGATTTTGAGGACAGGGAACTTGGTACAGTAGTATATTCTGAAGAGATTGTTATACAGCTTGAGAAAGAGATGGAAGCCTGCGGAAAGAGAGAAGATACAGCAGTAAAACAGAGTGGTGAGTGCGAGAGACAGGCAGAAAGTCTAAAGAAGGATATAGAATTTGAATTTAATAAGCTGTATGAAAAGACAGGCAGAAAAGAGCTTACAGATCAGAAACTTATAGTAGATACTGATTTTGAAAAGAGACTTCGTGTTACAAAGTATGATAAGGAGAAAATTGAAAAGTCAGTATATGAGCTTAATGAGAGAAAGCAGGCTTTTGAGAATGCTGATTCTGCTATGGCAGAGTACAGGGATTATGAGATTACCTGCAATGTGCCAGTGGTAAATTTTGACGACATGGGCAAAGAGGAGATTACACAGTACCACGGAACGCTTAGAAAAAATCTCAGAACAAGTGATAATGAATGTGGCAGCAGGATGCAGGAAACTTATGAGCTTATAAGGGAGATTGCCTCAAAGCCTCAGTATCAGGAGGATTTCTTTAAAAAGAGTTTTGATAATCTTATCCAGGTATCGCATGATGCAGGCATAATCAGGACGCAGCTTGCTACATTAACAGAGTCATACCACACAATGTTGAAGAAGCTTGAAGTTGACCTTGAAAATGTTGATAAAGAGAGAAAAAATGTCGAGGAGCTTTTTATAGAGTATGTGAGAGATGTGCATGAAAATATTGGCCAGATAGACAGAAATTCTTCTATAAATGTACGTGGCAGGAGCAGGAAGATGCTTGAGATATCTATGCCTGACTGGATTGAAAATGCAGATTATTACAATATAAGGCTGCGTGATTATATTGACAATATTGTACGCCGTGGAATAGAGACGATAGAAGAAAATAAAAATGTTGAAGAGATACTTGGAAAACTTATCACAACAGAGAAGATGTATGATGACATTGTTGGTATAGAGAACATTGGAATAAAAATGTATAAGATAGAGGCAGAAAGGGAGTTGCCTATATCGTGGGCACAGGTATCTGCAAACTCTGGTGGAGAGGGATTTTTGTCAGCGTTTATAATACTCACATGTCTTCTGAGCTATATGAGACGTGACAGTTCTGACATTTTTGCTACCGGAGAAGAGGGCAAGGTGCTTGTTATGGACAATCCTTTTGCGCAGACCAATGCGGTGCACCTTCTTAAACCGCTTATGGATATGGCTAAAAAGACAAATACACAGCTTATATGTCTCTCGGGTCTTGGCGGTGATTCTATTTACAACAGATTTGACAATATATATGTGATAAATCTTGTATCATCAAATATGCGAAAAGGTATGCAGTATATGAATACACAGCATTTAAAAGGGGAAAATATCAAAAAGCTTGAACTTTCAGAATTTAAGCTTGAGCAGCTTACGTTGTTTTAGGAAAATTTGTAACTGTTCAGAACCCCAAGCCACAGAACGCCTGCAAACAGGCTAATCGCTGCTAAAGCAGCTTTTTTCTGAGGCTTTCGGGTGTTGAACCCTCATAAAAACATTAAAAATTACATTTGTAAATAAATTTACAATTTAATTTTTAATGTTTTTATGGGGTTCTGAACAATTACAAAATTTCTATTAAAAATCGAACTTTGTTCCAGAAATTACCTTTACTTATAGTTATCTTATATGATTGTTATATGCGTAAAATGCACGTATAAAGTAGTACTTATATGGTGGTATGTAACTTGGAATAGCATAAACCTATTGGAAAATGCACAAAATTTATAAATGAATAATAAATAAATATAGATATAATTTATGTCTTGGGGTTTACTTTTGTGCATAATGATGATAAAATAGGTTTTGTCAGGGGGAGTATTAAAACTCTCTACAAGGTATAACAGAGTTTGGAAGTTAGCAGGATAAGCTTTGTTTATGTTCGGTTAGTAAAAAATAGAATTGAAAAATTCAATGGAGGTTATATTGATGATATCAAATCAGGTTTTGCAGACTACAATTGATGGCTTAAAGAATATTACGAGGATTGATATCTGTATTATGGACACAGAGGGCAAGGCGCTTGCCACTACTATAAATAATATCGAGGAGTATGAGGAAGCTGTAATGGCTTTTGTGGATTCACCTGCTGATAGTCAGGTGCTTCAGGGATACCAGTTTTTTAAAGTGTTTGATGAGCACCAACTTGAATATGTAATTCTTGCAAAAGGTGACAGTGATGATGTTTATATGGTAGGAAAGCTTGCTGCATTCCAGATTCAGAATCTTCTTGTTGCATATAAAGAGAGATATGATAAAGATAACTTTATCAAAAATCTCCTGCTTGATAATCTTCTTCTTGTTGATATATATAACCGTGCAAAGAAGTTACATATTGATACAAATGTCAGAAGAATAGTATTTCTTATTGAGACCAAGAATGAAAAAGATACAAATGCACTTGAGACAGTTAAAGGTCTTTTTGCAAGCAAAACAAAAGATTTTATTACTCAGGTAGATGAAAAGAATATAATTCTTGTAAAAGAAGTTAAATCAAATGAGGATTACGAGGATATGGATAAGACTGCAAAGGTTATCCTCGATATGCTTAATACAGAGGCTATGACAATGGTTCATGTAGCTTATGGAACAATTGTTTCGGAGATAAAAGATGTATCACGTTCATATAAAGAAGCAAAGATGGCGCTTGATGTAGGAAAGATTTTTTACAGCGACCAGCATGTTATTGCATACAGCAATCTTGGAATCGGGCGTCTTATATATCAGCTTCCTATGCCACTTTGTAAGATGTTTATCAAAGAGATATTCGGAGAAAAGTCTCCGGATGAGTTTGATGATGAAACAATTGCTACAATCAATAAGTTTTTTGAGAACAGTCTGAATGTATCAGAGACATCAAGACAGCTGTATATTCATAGAAATACTCTTGTTTACAGACTTGACAAACTTGAGAAGAGTACAGGACTTGACCTCAGAGTATTTGATGATGCTATTACATTTAAAATCGCACTTATGGTTGTAAAATATATGAAATATATGGAAACTTTTGAGTATTGATAATTATAGATAGTTGCATTCTCATAATATAAATGGAAAAAGCGCGGATTGAATGGTTGATTCGTGCTTTTTCTATATTCTAAAAATATGGTGGTTTTGGAAATTTATCTTTAAAATTGTGAAGCTTATAGAAAATTATCTGTTACAGTATTATTATAAAATAGGCAATTGACATATGCTATATAGTGGATAGAGATTGAAAATTTGATGGGGGAAAATTTAGTGAACAGTAAGTCTTTGGCAATTAGAACATTTCTATCAGGGTTTATAACAGGTCTGACATGTATAACCATAATTATCTTTGTGTGTCAGTATACAGGAGTGATAGATATTGCGGTAGCATTAAACACACATAAAACGGACGTTGAGTATAAAAAGCAGGTAGAAGATAAGGCAAAGCTGATTGGAAACTATATCGAAACATATTATTTTGATGATATAGACAAGGAGCAGATGCAGGATTCAGTTTACAAGGGAATAGTTAATGGATTGTGTGACAGATATTCTGCGTATTACACTGAGGAAGAAAATAAAACTATTATGGAAAAGTCAAGTGGTGTATACTGTGGAATTGCAGCATATATCGCTATTAATAAAGAAGGTTATCTTGAAATAGTAAAACCCTCACCAGGAGGGCTGGCAGAAAAAGCCGGATTGAAATCTGGTGATATAGTCAGGATGATAGATGGGAAAAATATAAAAGGATTGGACATAAGTACGATTATGTCTATGGTGAGAGGCGAAAAGGGAACGAAGGTAAAGTTTGTTATTGACAGAAAAGGTGAGTCAGAGTATTTTGAAATTGAAGTTGTAAGAGAAGAAGTTGAAGATGATACTGTCAGATATAAAATGTTTGAAAACAATGTGGGATATATTTCTGTGAGTGCATTTGAGACGGTTACATCAGACCAGTTTGACAGGGCAGTGAGTGCGCTGGAGAGGCAGAAAATGAACTCTCTTATAGTGGATTTGCGAGACAATGGTGGTGGACAGTTATCAACCGCTGTCGAGATGCTGGATAGAATAATAGGAAAAGGACTTGTAGTATATACTAAAGATAAACAAGGGGAAAGAGAAGAATTGTATGCGGAGGATAAGAAACATCTGGAAGTACCAATAGTTATTCTTGTAAATGGAAATTCTGCAAGTGCATCGGAAGTTTTCGCGGGTGCGCTGAAGGATTATGATAAGGCTGTGCTTATAGGGACAAAGACATTTGGAAAAGGAATAGTCCAGACTATTTTTAATCTTAAGGATGGCAGTTCCATAAAGCTTACAACATCAAAATATTATACTCCTAAAGGTACAAATATTCATGGGGTAGGTTTTGAACCTGATATTAAGGTGGAATTTGACGCAGAGAGCGTTGAAGATATAAAAGAAGTTGATGCTATAAGAAGAGATAACCAGATACAGGCAGCTATAGATTATCTGTCTGGACAATAGGTTACGAAGGAGGTTTACAATGGAGAATTTTAACTTTTATGCACCTACATTTTTTGCTTTTGGAAAAGGTCGTGAAAGCGACTGTGGGGAACTGGTGAAGAAGTTTGGCGGAAGTAAGGTGTTGATTCATTATGGAGGAGGTTCAGTTGTCCGTTCAGGATTATTAGACAGGGTAACTGATTCTCTTGAAAAGGCTGGTGTTAAGTTTATAAAACTTGGTGGTGTTATGCCTAATCCAAGAAGTGGTCTTGTGTATGAGGGTATTAAACTCTGCAGGGAAGAAAAAGTTGATTTTATCCTTGCTGTAGGCGGAGGAAGTACCATAGATTCTGCTAAGGCAATTGCAGCAGGTGTGGTTTATGACGGAGATTTCTGGGATTTCTATCAGGGCAAACTGATTGAGGAGGCGCTTCCTGTCGGAACTATACTGACAATCGCAGCTGCAGGTTCAGAAGGTTCTCCTGACTCAGTTATTACACATGAAGATGGAATGATTAAAAGAGGAGCTTCAGGGGATGCTATTCGTCCTAAATTTTCAATATTAAATCCTGAACTTACAGAGACACTTCCTGCATACCAGACGGCATGTGGTATTACTGATATAATTGCACATCTTTATGAGCGTTATCTGACAAACACTTCAGATGTTGAGGTTACAGACCGCTTAATTGAATCTCTTATCCTTACTATGAAAACAGAAGCACCAAAGGTTATGAAAAATCTTCAGGATTATCAGGCAAGAGCAAATATTATGTGGGCAGGTATGGTGGCTCATAACAATATCGTTGGTGTGGGAAGGAGCCAGGACTGGACCAGTCATCAGATTGAGCATGAATTGTCTGCATTGTATGATTGTGCACATGGTGCAGGTCTTGCAGTTACAATGCCTGCTGTATTTACATACAATATGTCACATGACGTTATGAGATTTGCCCAGATTGCAGTCAGAGTATGGGGCTGTCAGATGGATTTTGTTCATCCTGAGATTACAGCAAAGGAAGGAATTGAGGCGTTGCACAGTTTCCTTATCTCTATTGGAATGCCTAAGAATTTTGAAGAGCTTGGCGCTAAGGAAGAAGATATTGAAAAACTCGCATATACTTGCTGTTATGGAAGAGGTGACGAAGGAGGCAGAGCAGGCGGCTTTGTATCATTGGAGCAGAAGGATGTTGAAGCTATTTACAGACTGATGCTTTAGGGTAATGGGATGGTTCAACTTGCAAAGAACAATATGAAAGATGATTAACGTTTTTGACTTGGCGAATAGAAAATACTAGATTATAAAATTTTAAAAGAGGATGATTCAATGGATTTTAAACTAAATTCTCCCTATAAGCCGACCGGTGACCAGCCGGAGGCAATAGAGGCACTTGTAAATGGTTTTAAAGAAGGCAATCAGTTTCAGACACTTTTAGGTGTTACAGGCTCTGGTAAGACGTTTACAATGGCAAATATTATTGCAAAATTAAATAAACCGACTCTGATAATTGCACACAATAAAACTCTGGCGGCACAGCTTTATTCGGAGTTTAAAGAATTTTTTCCTGAGAATGCGGTAGAATATTTTGTATCCTACTATGATTATTATCAGCCGGAGGCATATGTGCCATCCTCAGACACATATATAGAAAAGGATTCTTCCATAAATGATGAGATAGATAAACTCAGACATTCGGCTACGGCGGCACTTACAGAGAGAAGAGATGTGATAATAGTTGCCAGCGTGTCATGTATATATGGTCTTGGAAGTCCTATTGATTATCAGAACATGACTGTTTCACTGAGGCCGGGCATGATAAAGGACCGTGACGAGGTAATGAAAAAACTTGTTGAAATCCAATATACAAGAAATGAGATAGATTTTAAGCGTGGCACATTCAGAGCTCACGGTGATGTGCTTGAGATATTTCCGGTATCAGAGTCTGACAAGGCGATAAGAGTGGAGTTTTTTGGAGATGAGATAGACAGGATTACAGAGATTGATGTCCTGACGGGTGAGGTTAAGGCAGAACTTGGTCATATGGTAGTATTTCCGGCATCACATTATGTAGTAGATCGTGATTCGCTTGACAGGGCAGTGCGTGATATAGAAGCAGAGCTTGAGGACAGGGTAAAATATTTTAAAAGTGAAGATAAACTTCTGGAAGCACAGAGAATTGCAGAGAGAACAAATTTTGATATCGAGATGCTTAGAGAGACAGGCTTCTGTTCAGGAATAGAAAATTATTCAAGACATTTGTCAGGACTTAATGCGGGAGAGGCTCCACATACACTTATGGACTATTTTCCTGCTGATTTTCTTATAATGGTTGATGAATCGCATATAACAATACCACAGGTAAGAGGAATGTATGCGGGTGACAGGTCAAGAAAAAATACACTTGTGGATTATGGTTTCAGACTCCCTTCGGCACTTGATAACAGACCGCTTAATTTTGGCGAATTTGAAGACAGGATAAATCAGATGCTCTTTGTATCTGCAACACCAAATGTATATGAGAAAGAGCATGAGCTTTTAAGGGCAGAGCAGATTATACGTCCTACTGGGCTTTTAGACCCGGAGATATCAGTAAGACCTGTTGAGGGACAGATAGATGACCTGCTTGGGGAGATACGAAAGACCATAGATGCCGGCAATAAAGTAATGGTAAATACTCTCACAAAGAAAATGGCGGAAGACCTTACAGCTTATCTTAAAGAGGTCGGAATAAGAGTCAGATATCTTCATTCAGATATTGATACACTTGAGCGTTCAGAGATTATAAGGGATATGAGACTTGATGTTTTTGATGTGCTTGTAGGTATAAATCTTTTGCGAGAGGGTCTTGATATTCCCGAAATAGCGCTGGTTGCAATTCTTGATGCAGACAAAGAGGGATTTCTTCGCTCAGAGATAGCACTTGTACAGATAATAGGACGAGCTGCCAGAAATTCAGAAGGACGCGTAATAATGTATGCAGATACAATTACAGACTCGATGAAAAGTGCTATAGATGAGACTAATAGAAGAAGACAGATTCAGCAGAAATATAATGAAGAGAATGGCATAACTCCACAGACTATTAAAAAGGCAGTAAGAGATTTGATAAGCATCTCTAAGAAGGTTGAGAAGAGTGCTGAAGAAATCAGCAAGGATATTGAATCGATGAGTGAAAAAGAACTTTTACTGTTTGTTGGAAAACTTACTAAGAAGATGAATGTAGCGGCAGCAGAATTGAACTTTGAACTTGCAGCAGAACTGAGAGACCAGATTGTTGAGATAAAGAAGTATATGCAGGATACATTTTAATGATAAGGTTATGTACAATCTGATATAAGTGTTGAAGCAGTTCGCAAATGCCTAATTTAAATGATAAGTATGAGGTGGAAAAATGTCTTGGAAGAAAAGAGTGATATTTTCTGTAATAAGTCTTATATGGGGATTTATATCATTGGATTATCTTTACTTTGCATTTTCAAAACTTACAAATGCAGGTGGAAGTGAAGCAAGTTACTCTGCAAAAGGTGATGGATTATATCAGCTTCTTGGAGCTGCAATGTTTATATTGTGGTTTGTTATTGTGATGATATATTTTTGGTTTATAAAGAAATCTTCAAATCAGATAGATTTGATAGAAGAGGATTATAAAACGGGAGACAAAAAGATAAAAAAGAAGTGGTTTGATACAACTATTCAGGCAGCGTTTATTGTTACAGGGTGTATGCTGCGCATGGCATATGTAATGTATTTTATACTTCCTGAATAAGCTGAGGATTGATAACTATTTTATAAAAGAACAGGGGATGCCATACTAATTCAAAAAACTTAGTGTGATATCCCTGTTTTTACGTAAGATATTATTTGATTTTAAATCTTTATAATCTAATGCTCTTGTACAAAAGTAGCGCAGAACATTGCCGATTTGTATGAAACAATCAGCTGCGAATAGTAAAGTTTTACCAGATTATAAGAGAGTGGTTATCTGTATGCTTGAATCTTTTGAAAGATCATATGTTTTGTCATCTGTTACCACTACAGGACGTGAAAGGAAACTCTGATTTATAAGAATAACTTTTCCGAGTTCTCCATTTGAAAGCTGTACTTCACTGTTTATATATGCCTCAACAGTTCTGTTTATAAATGTGTGAAGTACACTAGGCTCATAGTGATTTTTCTCTTTTTCAAGAGCTTCGAGAACTGGGAAAGGACATATTCCCTTTCTGTAATATCTGTCTGCAGTCATTGCCTCATATACATCGGCAATTGTTACAATAGAAGAAAATAACTCAATCTCATCACCAGAAAGTCCATAAGGATAACCGGAACCGTCATAACGTTCATGATGTTGAAGTGCAACAAGTGCAATTCTTGCATCAAGAGGTTTGGTTTTGAGAATATCATAACCATATTTTGAATGTTTTTTCATGAGTTTAAATTCTTCGTCTGTAAGCTTGCCCGGCTTTGTGAGAATTTCTAGCGGAATTTTAAGTTTTCCTATATCATGTAACAATCCTGCAGATAAGAGAACTGTGAGTTCATCGTTTGGAAGATGTAACCATGTACCTATAATATTACATATAAGTGCAACATTTATGGAATGTGCATAGGTAGTGTCATCATATCCTCGTATACACTGCATCATATCGAGCAGATGTAATGGGTTTCTTGCATTTGATGCCAGATCATAAACCTGTACAACCATATCATCAATTATATCGGAATTATTTTGTACAACAAAATTATCCAAAGCTGCTTTTAATAAATCTATAGAAGTAGCATAATCTTTAGTAAAAATTTGGAAAGTTTCAGACTTCTGTATCTTTTCAAAATATGTAATATGGTCATCTTCTTTTTCGATTTCCTTTTGAGGTTGGCTTTCAGTATCATTTTCTTCTGGAATAAATATTTTTACAGCTCTCACAGAATAATATTTTAATTTTTCAATAATATCGTTATCCAACTCAGTGTTTGTTGATATTATTAAACGGTTTGAAAAGTCGTATACTTCTTCAGCTGTAATCATTCCTGATTTTAAATTTGGTGTTAATATCTTTTTCTTTTTCATAATTACTCCTAAATAATTGAGAAACAATTTTCTAAGTGATATAATACCACTATTTGTAAAAAAAAACAACAAAATATACAAATAAAGCACGGTAAAAAGTTTCAAGGCTGAACTGTTACCTTTTTTTTAATAAAATGGAATGAAAAAAATATTGACAATCTCTTATCTGTGTTATATAATAATACAATGTGGCGTGTGAAATGCTGAGCCAATGCCCCGGTAGAGCATCTACGCGCAGTATAAATATTGTTGTAGATTAAATTCATTAATGATTAAGATTAGGAGGTACTGGGATGAAGAGTTATATGGCAAGCCCATCCACAATTGAAAGAAAATGGTATGTAGTTGATGCTACAGGACATACATTAGGACGCCTCGCTTCAGAGGTAGCAAACGTGTTAAGAGGAAAGAACAAACCTACTTACACTCCACATATTGATACAGGTGATTATGTAATCATCATAAATGCAGATAAGATTGTAGTTTCTGGTAAGAAACTTGACCAGAAGATTTATTATAGACACTCAGATTATGTTGGTGGTATGAAAGAGACAACACTCAAAGATATGCTTGCAAAGAAGCCTGAGTATGTTCTTGAGCATGCAGTTAAAGGTATGCTTCCAAAGGGACCACTCGGACGTCAGATGTTTAAGAAACTTCACATCTATGCTGGAGCAGAGCATGGACATGAGGCTCAGAAGCCAGAAGTATTAGAGATCAAAGAAAGAGCATAATTAAGAGGAGGAAAATACAATGGCAAAGTTTTATGGAACAGGTAGAAGAAAAAGCAGTATTGCTAGAGTATATTTAGTACCAGGTACTGGTAAAATTACAATAAATAAAAGAGATATGGACGAGTATTTTGGTCTTGAAACATTAAAGATTATCGTTCGTCAGCCACTTGAAGCTACAAACACAGCTGATAAATATGATGCAAAAATCACAGTTCGTGGTGGTGG
>JAFPDA010000028.1 GCA_017425575.1 Lachnospiraceae bacterium
GCATTTAGTGTTTGTTACAAAATGACACAGAACTATTTTGATGCGGAAGACCTGACTCAAGAGACATTCCTTGCGGTATACAAATCACTTGCTGAGTTTGATGGAGTTAATCCTGGAGGATTTATAACCAGAATAGCTACAAATAAATGTCTTGATTATCTGAAAAGAGCAGACAGGAGAGCAACGCCTACGGAGGATGATGTGTTATTTCAGAATGTGTCAGCCTCACCGTCACCAGAGACCAATTTACTTCGGGATGAGGTGGAAAGAGAATTAAAATGTGCATGTATTAGTTTAAAACCACCGTATAATGAGGTCGCTACAGAATATTATTGTAACGGAAGAACGGCAGCAGAGATAGCAGACAGTACGGGAAAGAACATAAAAACTATTCAGACACAGATAAGAAGAGCAA
The DNA here is from genome assembly GCA_017425575.1 of Lachnospiraceae bacterium. Taxonomy (GTDB): domain Bacteria; phylum Bacillota; class Clostridia; order Lachnospirales; family Lachnospiraceae; genus Butyribacter. The sequence goes on from JAFPDA010000028.1 coordinate 416, forward strand.
AAGAAATGCTTCAGAAAAAGATTAAAAAAGAGGAGGTAGTGTAAAAAGAATATCTAATTGCTCATAGCAAAAGCTATTTCGCAAAGATATTCTAAGTTTCACACTATTATTTATGCCGCAGGTTGTGGTATGGGAGGTAAGTATGATGCATATTTCAAAATTGCAATTAGAGAATTATATGAATGATAAAATGTCAGAAAAAGAGCAGATGGCATTTTTGGAACATATTGCAGAATGTGATTATTGTGCGGGACAATTTGCATCTGCTATGGAGAAACAGGGACTTGTATCTCCACCACCTGACTTTCGACGAAAAGTACTGGAGCAGACAGTATTTAGAACGGATGCAGTCAGAGTTGTCGGGAAACTATCACCAGCAGCAATTATTGAGCGGAGAAGAAAGAAACAGAAGGAGATGTTCTTCTACACAGCCAAGGTTGTTTTGGCTATGGGTATTGCGATTGTAATGGTAGTTACATCAGGAAGTAATATAAGGAGAAATGTACAGCAGTCAGTTATTGTACAGCAGGAACAGCTTCAGGATGATTATGCTGACGAAAAACCACAGAAAAAATATACAAAAGTATCTGATAGTTTGAAAAAGGCAACAACGAGTGCTTTGGAAAGTATAACTAAATTGACCAGTTGGTTTAATTAAGGAGGGTTATTATGATAAGAAAGAGAAATGGATTTTTTAATTTTTGCTGTTCATGTATTCCAGGGGCAGGTCAGATGTGTCAGGGATTTATGAAGAGAGGATTAAGTATAATGTCAATATTTTTTGCGACATTATTAATAGTAGCGATGATGGAGATGGATGAGTTTACGCTGATATTGCCGGTTATATGGTTCTTCTCATTTTTTGATTCAATGAATAGCAATGCTATGGATGAACAGGCTCGCAGGATGGCAAAAGATGAATTTTTGTTTGTAGATGGTAATTTTGATATTAATAATATTTTTAAGAAATTCAGAGTAGTTATAGCAGTAGTATTGATTTTATTTGGAGCAGAACAGTTGTTGAATATGTTTCAGGATGTGATAATCAGAGTGTTTAACTTAGAATGGTATTATGTAAATTATGTGGGTGATACCATTATAAAAGCTGTTATTTCTGTTGCTATAATAGCACTTGGATTATATCTTATAAAAGGTAAAAAGAAGGAAATGTTTGAGGACCCTTATGTTGCAGATGCAACTGCTTCCGATAATACAGACTTTGGGGAGAATAATGATGAACATGTTTTAGAGCTTATAAATCAGGCTCATTCTTCAGAAGAATAATTAAAGAGAGGCGAAAAAAATGAAACAGAGAAGAGTTGGAACATTTACTTTGGGCATAACATTAGTTGCCTTTGGAGTACTATTTCTGGTACACATGTTTGTGCCGGCAGTCAGTTATTACTTTATATATTCATGCTGGCCTGTTATAATAATGCTTCTTGGATTTGAGATACTTTATTATGCTGTGAGATACAAAAACGAAAGTTTTAAGTATGATTTTGCAGCAGTTATAATAATCATAATGCTTGTAATATTTGCAATGGGCATGGCTGGTGTAGACTGGCTGTATACAAATTGTCCAAAGAATATACATTGGAATATTTAAGAAATTGTATTTAAATAATAAATCCGTTATACTATTGATAGTGAATAGTGTAGCGGATTAATTTTCATTGTACTAGAGAGAGGAGGCGTTTTATATTATAACAAAAGAGATAGAAAACATGAGTCTTGAAAAGATAGCTGATTCAGGACAGTGTTTCAGGTGGAATAAACTTGATGAAGATAAATACAGAATTATAGCTTTTGGAGATTATCTCGATATTGCACAGTCTGGAAATAAGTTTGAGCTGTCCTGTTCTGAAAAAGAGTTTGAAGAGATATGGTACAACTATTTTGACCTTGATTTTGATTATGGTGCATTGATAAATTATGTGGATGAAAATGATAAATTTCTTATGGAGTCAATGGAGTTTGGAGATGGCATGAGAATTTTAAATCAGGATATATGGGAGACTATTATTTCGTTTATAATATCTCAGAATAACAACATACCCCGCATCAAAAAAGGTATAGAATCAGTGTGCACAAGATATGGTGTTCAGACACAAAGGCTTAAAGAAATTGATGCCTATATGATACCAAAGTTTTCGGATATTGAAAAAGCAGGCGGAAGAGATACATTGTCAGAGCTTGGGCTTGGATACAGGGATGAATATATATATGGAATTTGTGATTACTACGATAAAAATCCTGAATTTATATCAGAACTCAAAAAGCTGTCTTATGATAATGCAATGAAATATCTGATGAGTTTTAAAGGAATAGGAAAGAAAGTTGCTAACTGTATATGTCTTTTTGGACTTCACAAACTTGATGCCTGCCCGATTGATGTCTGGGTGAAAAAGATAATAGATGAGGAATATAGTGGAGTTATGCCTGCATGGATGACACACAAATATGCGGGCATATATCAGCAGTATGCATTTTATTATAAGAGGAGCAAAAAATGTAGCACTTGACATTGCATCTCGATTATTGTAATATTGTGTCTCAGAGTGAGACTTTTAAGTCACATGAAGGGGTACACCACCGCGGGTGTAATTTCTTTGTGTGGCTTTTTTTACTTTTTAGGGAAATGTCCCATATGAAAATGCTCCGCATGGATGCGGGAAGATTTTATTTGAATATATAAGGAGGTCCTGAAATGGTACATATAAACGGAAAGGATGTAAATGCAGCAGGAAAGAAAATAAGTGAATATCTTGCAGAAAACGGATATGTTGTAGGAACTGTTGCTGTAGAGTGCAACGAGGAAATAGTATCAAAAAGCAGATACGATGAGGTTGTATTAAAAGATGGCGACATAGTTGAGATAGTAAGCTTTGTCGGTGGCGGAAGCAGATAGAAGGAGGAAAAATAGATGAAAGATACATTTGTTTTAGGCGGAAAAGAATTTAATTCAAGATTTATACTTGGCTCAGGAAAGTATTCTATGGAGCTTATAAAGGCAGCAGTTGAGAATGCGGGGGCAGAGATTATCACACTTGCAGTCAGAAGGACAAATACAAAGCAGAATGAAAATATTCTTGATTATATCCCTGACAATGTCACACTTCTTCCAAATACATCTGGTGCAAGAGATGCAAAGGAAGCTGTGAGAATTGCCAGGATGTCAAGAGAACTTGGATGTGGTGATTTTGTTAAGATTGAGATAATGAAAGACAGCAAATATCTTCTTCCGGATAATGTTGAGACTATTAAGGCGACAGAGATTCTTGCAAAGGAAGGATTTGTTGTACTTCCATATATGTATCCAGACCTGTATTCAGCAAGAGATCTTGTAAATGCAGGTGCGGCAGCAGTTATGCCGCTTGCATCACCTATCGGTTCAAACAAGGGGCTTGCGACAAAAGAGTTTATTCAGATTCTTATTGATGAGATAGATGTTCCGGTTATCGTTGATGCCGGTATCGGTAAGCCTTCACAGGCCTGTGAGGCAATGGAGATGGGAGCAGCAGCTATTATGGCTAACACAGCTATTGCTACAGCAGGAAATATTCCACAGATGGCAGGTGCGTTTAAAAATGCTATTGAGGCAGGAAGAAGTGCATATCTTGCAGGACTTGGCCGTGTGCTTGAGCGCGGGGCATCAGCTTCAGATCCTCTGACAGGATTTCTTAGAGATTAGTGTGAAAAATCACATTGATATGCTGATTTTTCACACGGCTATTTGTGCGGAGCGTCACAAATAGCTTAACAACAAGTTGCTCAGAAATGGAGATTAAGGGGGATTATAAAAATGGCAGAAAATCAGTTTTTTGTTGACTCAGATAAACTTAGTGAGACAGCTCTTGCCCACAAGCATCTGATTGAAAGTGATAAGAGTGCAAGGACAAACCATATGGAGTATATGGAAGGAATGGAGAGAATTTCTTCTGATATAATGGATAAAGTTTTAAGTGCAGTAGATGCATATGACTATGATTCATATACAGCAGTTGATGTCCGCAGGGCTTTAGCAAGTGAAAACTGCAGCATTGAAGATTTTAAGGCGTTGCTTTCACCTGCAGCTCTTCCTTTTCTTGAGGAGATGGCAAAGAAGGCTAAGATAGAGACAAGTAAACATTTTGGAAATACTGTATATCTGTTTACACCTCTTTATATAGCAAACTATTGTGAAAACTACTGTGTTTATTGTGGATTTAACTGCTACAACGATATCAATAGAAAGAAACTTGGCTATGACGAGATTGAGCATGAGATGAAGGTTATATCTGACTCTGGAATTGAAGAAATCCTTATGCTTACAGGTGAGAGCAGAAGTATGAGTGATGTCAAATACATTGGAGAGGCATGCAAACTTGCAAGAAAGTATTTTAGAAATGTAGGTCTTGAGATTTATCCTGTAAACAGTGATGAATACAGATATCTTCATGAATGTGGAGCTGATTATGTAACTGTATTTCAGGAGACCTATGATTCGGACAAATATGAGACACTTCATCTTATGGGACATAAGAGGGTATTTCCTTACAGATTTGAGGCTCAGGAGAGAGCAATAATGGGAGGTATGAGAGGTGTTGGCATATCGGCACTTTTAGGACTTTCTGACTTTAGAAAGGATGCGCTTGCCACAGCACTTCATGCATACTATCTTCAGAGAAAATATCCTCATGTAGAGTATTCGCTTTCATGTCCAAGACTCAGACCTATCATAAATAATGATAAGATAAATCCTCTGGATGTTGGAGAGAGACAGCTTTGCCAGGTACTCTGTGCATATAGAATATTCCTTCCTTATGTCGGAATAACAGTTTCATCAAGAGAGCAGAAGCATTTTCGTGATGGAATAGTAAAGATTGCGGCAACGAAGGTTTCAGCAGGTGTATCGACCGGTATAGGAGACCATGAGAGCAAATATGCAGGTGAGGAAGATGAGACTGCAGGAGATGAGCAGTTTGAAATCTCAGATGCAAGAAGCTTTGATGAGATGTATGAAGATATGGCTGATGAAGGACTTCAGCCTGTGCTTAATGATTATGTGTATGTATAAGAAAAAGTGTGGTACATGTGTATCACACTTTTTTATATAAAAGTAAAATTTTTTAGTATATACTGTAAATTTTTATTTTGAAGAGTGTGCTATAATGGAAACGTTTTCAAAATGAATTCAGGATGGGGGGAGAAGATTGATAGAAGTAAACAATATAGTGAAAGAGTTTGTTTCTGCTAAGAAATATCCCGGTCTTAAAGGTGCTATAAAAGGACTGGTATCAAGGGAAAAGGTTGTCAAAAGAGCAGTTGATGATATCTCTTTTTCTATAGCTGACGGTGAGATTGTTGGGTATATTGGAAGTAACGGTGCGGGAAAATCCACAACTATAAAGATGATGACGGGAATACTTAATCCTACATATGGGGAGTGTCTGATAAACGGTGTAAATCCATGTAAAAACAGAAAGAAAAATGCCCAGAATATAGGTGTTGTATTTGGCCAGAGAACTCAGCTCTGGTGGGATTTGCCACTGAGTGAGTCTTTTACTATTCTTAAAGAGATATACAAAGTTTCAGATGAGGATTATAAAGAGAGGATGGAGTTTCTTAATAATGTACTTGAACTCAATGAGTTCTTTGACAGACCGGTAAGAACTCTTTCACTTGGTCAGAGGATGAGAGCAGATTTAGGTGCAGCTCTGCTTCATAATCCAAAGGTGCTTTATCTTGATGAACCAACGATAGGTCTTGATCTTGTGGTTAAAGATAATATCAGAAATGCAATAAAGGAAATAAATGAGAAGTATAATACGACAGTTATTCTGACTACCCATGACATAGGGGATATAGAAGAACTTTGCAGCAGAATTATCATTATTGATGAGGGAAAGAAGATTTATGACGGTTCTCTTGAAGAGCTGAAAGATACATATGGAACAAAACGAAAAGCATATATGGAAGTAAAGAATATGGGGGCAGTTAAGAAAACAGACCTTGCAGAGAAGCTTGGAGTTGAGCGTGATGACTGTGTAGTGGAATTTGATGATGAAAAGAAGAATGTCTGTGTAACTTTTGATAAGAGAAAGTTACAGGTTCCGCAGGTGGTAAATGCTGTTATGGAAATTACGGAAATGCAGGATTTAAAACTTCAGGAAACCGATCTTGCGGATATTGTCAAAGAAATCTATAACCATGGATTTCAGGCAGAGCTTGGGTAGTATAGCATAAGTTAAAGTCCCTAAAATGGGACAGAAATGAGGCGTGATGAAAAAGAAATTAAAGATATATGCACCATTTGCCATAAATGAGATAAAACGTCAGATGGCATATGAAGCAGCTTTTTATCTGTTTATATTTATAAGCACATTTGGCTCATTTATATCATATTTTTTGTGGATGGCAATATATGGCAGCAGCCAGGGGGGTGTGCTTGGCGGACTTACAAAAAATGAAATGGTTGTATATGTATTTATGGTTTATGTAACATCGGCGATAGTGACAGTGGACATATCAGAGTGGGTGAGTGAAGATGTTGTCAAGGGAACTGTCGCAATGAATCTTATA
>JAFPDA010000029.1 GCA_017425575.1 Lachnospiraceae bacterium
GTCCTTATATTCGTACACGATGTCATCCATAGTCTTCTTAACCATATAAATTCCTAGACCGCCTATTCCTCTCTCCTCCAAGGACAGAGTGACATCCGGATCCTCCTTCGCTAAAGGATTATATGGCATACCGTTGTCAATAAAAGTGATAACAACTGACACAGGGTCTTCACACACCTCTACCCTCACTGTTGCACTACCCACCTCCGGATTATACGCATAGCGGGCAATATTGCCAAACAGCTCATCAATAGCAATATCTATCTGCACCTGAGTCTTCATAGGACAATCCAAAACCCGCAGCTGCTCATCAACAAAGGCTGTAACCTGCTCTATATTTTTTATAGTAGCATCAATTGTAAGTTCTTTCATAACTCTCCCTACCTTTCATATATAAGACTCAGCATAGTCATATCATCAAACTGCGGCGCATCTCCTACACATTTTTCTACCTCATTTCTCACATTATCTATAAGAGTTACACAGTCTGCATTTTTGTCAATATTCAGTGCGTCTACCATTCGCTTCGTACCAAAAAGCTCATTTTGTGAGCTAGTTGCCTCCGGCACACCATCTGTATACACAAAGAGCATATCTCCTTTCTGAAGCACAATCTCATATTCCTTATATCTGACATTCTCCATTCCTGCTACTACAAAGCCATGCTTATCCTTTAACAGCTCAAAACTACCGCCGGCACGCTTTATCGCCGGGTATTCATGTCCGGCATTAGCGCAGACCATCTTTCCTGTAGAAATCTCTAAAATACCGAGCCATACAGTTACAAACATCTCTACATCATTATTCTCACAAAGCTGGTTGTTTACCTTTTCTAAAACTGCTCCCGGAGTCAGACCGATCTGTACTGCACTCTTTATAAGTGTTTTTGAAATCATCATAAACATTGCTGCCGGAACGCCCTTACCGGACACGTCAGCAATAACAAGTACCAGGTGATCAGGGTCTAACAGAAAGAAATCATAAAAGTCACCGCCAACCTCCTTGGCAGGCTTCATGCTTGCGTAAATGTCAAACTCATTTCTTTCCGGGAATGCTGGAAAGATGCACGGCAGCACGGTAGCCTGAATATTTCTGGCAACATCAAGCTCCGCTCCTATACGCTCTTTCTCTGCCGTCACAGAAGTCAGCTCATTGATGTATGTATATATATCACTCTCCATTTTTTTGATGGAGTTGCACAGATTTTCAATCTCATCTCCTGTTTTCACCTCAATTGCCGAAATCGCCGACTGGCCTTCCTTATTCTTCTGATCCGACACAAAGCACTCGGTTGCCTTCGCCAGCAGGTTAATAGGCTGTACTGCCGTCTTATTTACTCCGAAATAGAGGAGAATTGTAAGAGCAACTGTCACAACCCATAAGACAAATATAAGCTTAATCAAAAAAGTCTTCCTGTCCTGTACTACCTTCTCCATAGAGATATCAACATATGCATTGGCAATCACATCTCCATTATCATCAAGCACCGGAACAGAGGCCGTGCACAGCCATCCATACTCGTCATAATTAGTAAAATATGCTGGGAAATTATAATCTCCCTTCTTCATCAGCTCTAAATTATCCTTTTCAATGCCATCACAGTATCCCGTACGGTTTGCCTCACCCGGGTCATCTGCATCAATAATATACACCGCTTTTCCAGTTCTCTCATCCATGTAACAGATGTACATCCATAAAACATTATTCTCCTTCTTGATTGTAGACAGAGTCTCAAAAACAGATGCGTACTCAGGACTTTCAACTACCTCTGAAAAGCAACCATAATAATTTTCCCATTCAACATCGCTAAATGAATCAAAATCAGGTGCCTGTCCATTTACACATCGTTCCCGGTATATATCCATAACCTGCTGTGTCAGCTTCTGAACTTCCTTCATATCCACCATCTTAGAGCTTGTTCCTGCAACATTCTCTGCCAGCATTGCGTAATGTTCATCCATATTATCAGAATAAACTATATAGCTTACCAACACAGACATAATTGAAATAAGAAATGCAATCAGAAACACAATTAAGGTTGCCTTTTTTTTCAATGAAAATTTCATATGAATCCCTCCTATATTCTTACTA
>JAFPDA010000003.1 GCA_017425575.1 Lachnospiraceae bacterium
GATGCTTTGGTTGCAGGAATAACATTAAATATATTTAATAAGCACTGTGACAGAGTAAAGATGGCATGTATTGCACAGATGGTTAATGTTTTACAGGCTGTAATTCTCACAGAAGGCGAGAAGATGATTAAGACACCTACATATCATGTATTCCATATGTATCGTCATCACCAGGGAGCAGAACTTCTCTCAAGTGAGTTAAACGATGTTAAGAAAATAGGAACAGAGGAGTGGAGTGTTCCTGAGATTACAGAATCGGTATCAAAGAAAGACGGAATTATTACAATTACACTTAACAATTTATCCACAACAGATTCGAAGGAAATCGAAATTGTTCTTACAGAGAAGGATAAGTATGAAGTTGTTGAGGCAAATGTTGTAACAAACGACAGCATGAATGCTCACAATACGTTTGAAAATCCTGAGAATGTAAAAGAGGTTGAGTTTACAGATTACAAGGTGAATGGAAATGTTGTAACTGCTGTACTTCCAGGCTGCAGTGTTGTTGAGATTAGAATTAAATAGTTAAAAATTATAGATAAAAAGAAAGGGCTGTGCACTGATTAGTGCACAACCCCTTCTTTTTATTTTTTCTTTGTCTTTAATTCTGCCACATAATTCTCAGCAAAATCAAGTGCCTCTACAATATTTGGAAAGAGGTTTTCTTTGCCAAGATAATCTATAAAACCATCTTTTTCCATTGCCTGCATAGGCTGTTCATTTACATGGGAGAATATAAGTTTTATATGTTTTTTGTGAGCTCTGTGTACAAGTTCACGGAGTGATTTGAGTGCGCTTGCATCGATGGCAGGAACACTTCTCATTCGTATTACGACTACTTTGGTATGTTTATCACTGTTTATCGCAAGAATCTGGTCTGCCGCAGCGAAGAAGAGAGGTCCGCTTATCTCAAATACTTTTATAGAGTGTGAAATGTCGCGGAGTTTTTCTGCCTCGCCTGGTGTTACATCCGGAGAGTCAATATATTTCCATGCCTTTACATCAGCTGTCTCTGCCATACGTTTCATAAAGAGCATAGCCGCAAGTACAACACCGATTTCAATTGCTACCACAAGGTCAAATAATACTGTGAGTAAAAATGTAGCTACAAGCACGATGATATCGCTTTTTGGAGCTGATTTGCAGAGACCGAAGAAGGATTTCCAGTCAGCCATTCCTGCGGCAACTACAAGTAAAACTGCAGCAAGTGTTGTCATTGGAATAAGTGCAGCAAGTGGCATAAGCATTAAAAGTATTATAGTCAGTGTAATACAGTGTACTATTCCTGCAATAGGAGTTCTTCCGCCATTTTTTACATTAGCAGCAGTACGCGCTATTGCACCTGTGGCAGGGATGCCGCCAAAAAGTCCTGAGAAGATATTTCCAAGTCCCTGTCCTACAAGCTCTGCATTTGATTTATGTGTGTCACCAATCATACCATCAGAAACTACTGCTGAGAGAAGTGATTCGATACCTGCAAGAATAGCTATTGTAAAGGCAGGAGATATCATCTGCTGAACAAGTTTAAATGATATTGATGGTACATGGAATTTAGGGAAGGATGATGAAAGTTCACCATATACGCTTCCGATAGTATTTACAGGCAGTTCTGCAAAATAAACAATGATAGTTGTAACTATTATTGCAACGAGAGAGCCTGGAATCTTGTTTGTAATCTTTGGCCATACAAGCATAATTGCTATTGCGATAAGACCTATTATGAGGGCTGTAACATTTAAAGTATTAAAATGTTTTATGTATGCTCCTACTTTATCAAGAAATTCAGAAGGAACTTTTTCTATAGATAAACCAAAAAAGTCTTTGAGCTGTCCTACAAATAATGTTACTGCAATACCACATGTAAAACCTGTGGTTATCGTGTATGGGATATATTTGATAAGAGAGCCAAAATGCAGGATACCCATTATTATCAGGAATATACCTGCTATAATTGTCGCAACGATAAGGCCGTCGGTTCCATAGTCAGTTACTATCCCGTAAATTATTACGACAAATGCGGCCGTCGGACCACCAATCTGTACACGGCTTCCACCGAAAAGTGAAATGAAAAATCCGGCAATAATTGCGGTATAAAGTCCCTGCTCAGGGCCAACACCAGAAGCTATTGCTAATGCGATAGATAATGGGAGGGCGATGATGGCAACGATTATACCTGAAATAATGTCTTTGATAAGCTGCTGTTTTTTGTAACCTTTCAGCGCATCAATAATCTTTGGTGTTAATTCGTTCATTTTTTCCTCCATGTATTTGAAAATAATTTAAGATTCGCATATGAATATGACTTTGGTAATGTTTAAATATGTAGTTTATGCGAAGTTTAACTTTATTTATAAATATAAAAAAATTATAAACAAAGTCAGACAAGGTAGAATTGTACCACCATGCAAAATGAATTTCAAGATAATAAATTGGCAAAAAAAAATAATGTTTAAGGACATTTTTGGTTATTTTTTTAATACAATTTATAATAGAAGTTATGTGGTGGAGAGTGGCATGAATATAATCTCTTTTATCTCAAATATTATAATTCCGATTTTAATATTTTATATAGTAGGGTATGGCATATTAAAAGGTGTTGATGTGTTTGATGCTTTTGTGGACGGGGCAAAAGAAGGCTTTAAAGTAGTGTTTGCGATACTGCCTACTCTTATAGGACTTATGATTGCTGTAGGACTTTTAAGTGCGTCAGGTTTTTTAGAGGAGATGGCAGAACTTTTGTCACCAGTGATGGATAAAGTAAACTTTCCTGCAGATGTAGTTCCGCTTGTTATAGTAAAAATGTTTTCTTCATCCGCAGCAACAGGGCTTTTGACAGATATATATAAAAGGTTTGGAACTGATTCGACAGAAGGGTATCTGGCATCTCTCATAATGTGCTGTTCGGAGACGATATTTTATACTATATCTGTATACTTTATGGCGACAGGAGATAAGGATAGAAAACCTGTGACGGGTATCAGATGGACTCTTGCGGGCGCACTTTTATGTACACTTGCAGGGACAGTGGCAAGTGTGCTATTGTGTAGATAGGTATGGTATTGTGAAGCTTGTGCAGAATTAACAAAAACACTACAAGCTAATATACGTTTTGAAAAAAATTGGAATACTTACATTTTTAGAATATAAAGGTAAGCAAGGGAGAGTGCAGAAATGGCTGAATGTGATACATGTGCAAATCTTGTATATGATGATGAAGAGGAAGAATATTTTTGTGATATTGAGATGGATGAGGATGAGCTTGTGAGACTTTATACAAATAAGTATGAGTCGTGTCCTTATTACAGAAATGGTGATGAATACAGGGTTGTCAGGAAACAGATGTAGATGGGAGATGCTTTAAGGAAATTGTGAGGAATAATATATGTGGGATATGTTTATGAATATAGATGCAAATGCATTACTTTATATTCAGGATCATTTTAGAAGTGAACTTGGAAATTATATAATAATCAAATATACTCATCTGGGAGATGCAGGGAAGATATGGCTGCTGCTTGTTGCATTATTATTCATCTGTCCTAAAACCAGAAAATTAAGTGGCTATTGTCTGCTGTCAATATTTATTTGTTTTTTGACTGGAAATATAGTCTTGAAAAATGTGATTGCAAGGACAAGGCCTTACGAGGTTATTGAAATGTTAAGATGTATTATTGAGCCTCAAAAGGACTTTTCTTTTCCTTCAGGACATACATCTATAGCATTTGCAGCAACAGTTCCTATTCTTATAAATGGGAAAAATAAGATTTTGGGAAGTATTGCTGTTATAGCGGCTTTATTTATGGGACTATCGAGGCTGTATGTAGGAGTCCATTATCCTACGGATGTACTGGCAGGCATGATACTTGGTATTGTGAGTGCTGTCATATCGTGCAGGCTTATACGGTTTGTTGTATCTCAAAATACACACTTGACATCAAAAAATTAAAATGTTATTCTTGCATAAGATAAATGCAGTGACGAGGAGGAGTACATATATTCCTGAAAGCATAGAGAGAAGATGGCTGGTGAAAATCTTTATTTCAGATATATGGAAGTAGCCTTTGAGCAGTGGATCGAAAAGAGTATTCTTAGTAGGCTCCAACGCAGTCCCGGCGTTATGAGGGAAACGATATTAATGGTATATATTTTTTATATAAGGCCAGCGTATTGTATGAGTGCAGAAGTGATTTCTGAAATTAGGTGGTACCGCGGATTATTCGCCCTAAGTCAATTTAAATATTGATTTAGGGCTTTTCTTTTTAAGGAGGCATATTTATGATTAAGGGAACAGAACTTTTAGTTAAGGCCCTCAAGGAAGAGGGAGTAGATACGCTCTTTGCGTATCCGGGAGGACAGGCTGTAGATATCTTTGATGCACTTTATGGGGAGGAAGATATCGATGTAATACTTCCAAGACATGAGCAGGCACTTATTCATGCGGCTGATGGATATGCACGTTCAACCGGAAAGGTTGGTGTCTGTCTTGTAACGAGTGGTCCGGGAGCAACAAACCTTGTCACAGGTATAGCGACAGCAAACTATGACAGCGTTCCTCTTGTGTGTATAACAGGTCAGGTTCCGCTTGGACTTATGGGTAATGATGCATTTCAGGAGGTAGATATTGTAGGTATAACCAACAGTATTTCAAAATATTCTGTCACTGTAAGAAGAAGAGAAGACCTCGGCAGAATTATAAAAGAAGCTTTTTATATAGCAAGGACAGGAAAACCCGGTCCTGTAGTTATAGATATTCCAAAAGATATTCAGGTTGCAATGGGAAGTGAGGAGTATCCTTCTGAGGTAAATATAAGAGGGTATAAGCCAAATGAAAGCGTTCATGTAGGTCAGATAAAAAAGGCAGTTGCGGCACTCAAAAAAGCCAAAAAACCATTGTTCCTTGTAGGTGGTGGCGTAAATATTTCGGGTGCAAATGAAAGTATGAAGAAGCTTGTGGAGATTACAGGTGCACCGATTATAACGACCATAATGGGAAAGGGCGCAGTTCCTACAGACCATCCGTTATATCTTGGAAATATAGGTATACATGGAAGTTATGCAGCAAATCATGCTGTTAGTGAATGTGATGTACTCTTTTCTATAGGTACAAGATTTAATGACAGAATAACGGGCAAGATAAGTGAATTTGCAAAAAATGCAAAAATAATACATATAGACATTGATTCAGCATCTATCTCGAAAAATATTGTTGTTGATATACCTGTTGTAGCCGATGCAAAGCTTGCTATTGATACTATTCTTGAGTTTGCTGCACCATTAAATATCAGCCAGTGGGTAAATACAGCTCTTGAGTGGAAAGAAAAATATCCGATTACTATGAAAAAGTATGACGGACTTACTCCTGAAAAGGTAATAAATTACATAAATGAGAACTTTGACAAACCTATAGTTACAACTGATGTCGGACAGAATCAGTTATGGACAACACAGTATATAAAACTTGAAGGAAACAGACAGCTTCTTACTTCAGGCGGACTTGGAACTATGGGATATGGATTCCCGGCAGCTATAGGAGCACAGCTTGGCAATCCTGATAAAACTGTAATTGCAATATCTGGAGACGGTGGAATGCAGATGAACATTCAGGAGCTTGCAACAGCAGTTGTGTATGAGCTTCCACTTATTCTTGTAGTATTTAATAACGGATATCTTGGAAATGTAAGACAGTGGCAGGAGCTTTTCTACAATAAGAGATATTCAAGCACATGCCTCAAGTACAGAAAGGGATGTGACAGACAGTGTGGCCTCTGTGGAACACCTGATGAGAAGTGCATGACTTATGTACCTGATTTTGTAAAGCTTGCAGAGAGTTATGAGGCACAGGGAATAAGGGTATTTAATGAAGAAGAGATGGCAGCAGCATTTGAGAAGGCCAAACAGCATAAAAACGGCCCAACTCTCATTGAGTTCATAATAGAGAGAGAGGCAAATGTATCTCCTATGGTACCAACAGGAAAGACACTGGCAGATATGATAATGGATTGTTAGGGGGAAAAGCAATGGAGACAAAGAAAAGATGGATATCATTATATGTAGAAAATCAGATAGGTGTTCTGGCAAAGATTTCAGGTATGTTTGCCGGAAAATCATACAATCTTGATACACTGACGGTCGGTGAGACAGAAGACCCCACTGTATCAAGAATGACTATAGGTCTGACTATTGATGACATTACATTTGAACAGATAAAAAAACAGCTTAACAGAAATGTAGTAGTTATAAAGGTTATAGATTTTACAGACGCAATGATACACAAGAAAGAGCTTCTCTATATAAAGATAAACAAGTGTGCAGAGAAGGATAAGGCAGAGATTTTCAGAATTGCACAGTCATTTGACCTTGAGGTTATTGATTATAATAAGTCAAGCGTGCTTGTACAGTGTGTAAAGACAGAAGATAAAAATAATGATATGATAGCTCTCTTCAATGATACTTTTATAAACAGAATAGAGGTTGTAAGAGGTGGAAGTGTTGCGATAGAAGGCATATCAACTTCTGAGAGGTAAAATTCCTGCTTTTTACAAAAACTGATTTTAGATGTGCAAAAAATGTGGAGAATTAGTGTGACTGAACTCAGGCTATTATGGAAAATAACAGAAGAAACTATTATGGAGAATGTGCAGGTTTTATCGCAGCGTTAGGTGAAGTAATGGAATCTAATGGTGAAAAGGGTGCAAAAAACAGATTGTTAGAACAATATAGGTATAAGTATTCAAGACGACGTGCATTTCATGAGGAACTTCGTCGTTATGGTATGAAAAAATAGTAACAGTTCAGCCATGAAATTTTTACACCAGGATTTGATATTTTATTCTTTTGAGGCTGAACTTATTTGAACTTTCAAAGTTACTATGTGAAAATATCTTTATTGTAGTATACATTAGAAAAATAGTGAAAAAATAGTGAAAAAATAATAGAAAATACACTTGTTTTTGGGTATAATATTATCAGGAGGAAGTGTTTTATGATTAAGGTTACATTAACTAATGAAATTCTAAAATATATAACTGAAATTGACAAAAATCGTTATAATGTTTCTTCTGTAAAGTTATCAAAAACAATTGCAAATAAGTTGCGTAAGAATTCAAAGAAAAAAAGTTCGTATGCATCAAATAAAATTGAGGGGAATCCTCTGTCAGAAAAGCAAGTTGATGAAGTTATAGAAAGTGATGAAAGAAAACATTTTCTGAAACCAGAGCAGGAAGTAAGGAATTATTTTCTTGCTTTGAATTTTTTGGAAGAAAAAGTACTTAAAAAAGAAAAATTTTCACAAAAATTGATTTTAGATGTGCAAAAACTTGTGGAAAAAGGTGCCTCAAAGGAGAAAGTTGGACTTAGAGGACCTATGCCACCAGGAGTGTTATTCGCGGTTTATGATTCTAAAAGTGGCAATCCGGATTATATACCACCAGAATATTGTGATATTCCGGATTTGTTAGATGAATTAGTGGAATATGTAAATAATACAGATGATCATCCTTTAATTGTGGCAGCAGTTGTACATTATCAATTAGTTACAATACATCCGTTTGAAGATGGTAATGGTAGAACTGCAAGACTGTTGTCAGGATATATTTTGGATATGAATGGATATGGATTTAATGGGATAGGTTCGTTAGAAGAATATTTTGCATACGATATTGATGAATATTATGAATCTATTCAGATGGGACTGCCGGCATTGTATTATTTAGGACGTGATAATCCACCTCATCCAGAGATATGGATAAACTATTTTTTGCGAATGGTTCAGTTATATTCAAGTAAAGTATGTGAGTTGCAACTTAGTTCAAATGAAGATGATATTTCAGGAAGTTTATCCTTCCTTAAGGGAAAAGAAAAGGAACTGCTTTTATTTTTGATTAAAAAATATAAACGAGAGTTCACTCCAATAGAGGTGAGCAAAGAACTGTCAGTAACTAATAAAACTATTATTAATAGATTGTCAATCTTGGCAAAGAATGGTTTTGTTGTTCCTATTTTGGTTAATGAAAGAATTAGGTCTTATGAGTTAAGTGAATTTACAAAAGATCATGAGAAAGAGATTATCAAGTTAATTAAGTAGATTCTATGGGGATATTATAGGAACCACGCAACGGTTCCTATAATAAAGTTATCAGTGATGCTTATAGTAAAATATTGCGAGCTGGGTTCTGTTTTCAAGCCCAAGTTTATCAAGTATGGAGCTTAGATAGTTTCTGACAGTACCCTCACTTAAGAAAAGCTGTTTTGATATATCTTTGTTGCTGTATCCGTTTGAGACAAGCTCTATTATTTCAAGTTCGCGCTCATTTATATCGTATTCACTGTAATCAAACTTAGGAGAAGCGTTAAGCAGTGTAGGTATCTTGGATATTATCTCTGTACCAAATACACTCTGACCGGAGTTTACGGCTTCAAGTGAAGGAAGAATATTTTCATAATCTGACTTTAAAAGATATCCCTTTGCACCAAGCTTTAAGGCAGTCACTATATATTCGTCATCAAGGAATGTAGTGAGTAAAAGAATTTTGGCGTCGGGATATTTTTTTAATATCTCTTCAGTTGCCTCAAGACCGCTTTTTTCTTTCATCTGGATATCAGTCAGCAGTATGTCAGGCTGGTATTTTTCGTATAATTCTATGGCATCAGTTCCATCATAGCCTGTTGCAGGGACAGTTACTTTTCCTGAAGTTTCAAGTATTGCTTTTAATGCGGATGTCACGAGTTTATCATCATCGATTATTACTATATTCATGTAATTTATCTCCTTTTGGTATTGTTATAAATATGCAGAAACCATCGTCGGTATGTATTTTTATTGAACCATTTAACATATTTACTCTGGCGGCTATATTTTCAAGTCCTATGCCAGAGTCATTGTGTCTGTTTTCGGGTGATATATATTTATTAAAATCTGTTTCGTCTGATACATTTCCATTATCATGTATTATAAGCTGGTACATGGAAGGATGTTCCCGTAAGGTTACATTTACTTTGGTGGCATCGCTGTGTTTGTAAATGTTATTGAGACCTTCTTTTATTATTGCTATAAAGCAGTATTTAATATCTTTTGGAACTTCATAGCCCATATCATAGTTAAGTGATACCGGGCAGAATGAAAATTCATCTATTATTGTTGTTACGGACTGTTTTAAGTCTATTGATTCATCGTGTAGGTTATGGACACTGTTTCTTATGCTGGTCATTGCCTGATTAAGAGCTTCGTGCAGGTTTTCAAGGTGTTCACTGCAGTTTTCGTCTTTATTTATGGTTTTTATTACACCAGTGAGAAGGATTGCCCTTGAAAGCATATGTCCCACATTGTCATGTATTTCCCTTGCTATTCGGTTTCTTTCCTGAAGGGTTGCATTGTGTATCTCATAATCCTGATTTTTGAGGAGAGATTCATTTCTTGATTTTAACACAAGATTAACTTCTGTGCTGTCATCGCGCAGTTTTTGTGCTGATAAAACTGCCTTAGAATATATCTTCTGGTAGTTTTGCAGGATTATAGAGATAAAGATTCCAAAAAGTAAAAACAGCATTGTCTGTATATCCGTTATCACATAATTATACATAATTGAGGATATGAAAAATATAATAAACGGGTATCCTGAAAACTCCATTATATCATATGAAAGTGCCGGCAGCATAAGGGCAAATTCAGGAATAAAAAGAGAAATTATGACATATATGCCAGATGCTGAAGCAGTGAATTTTTTATTGTGAAAGAAAAATGACATATTTGTAATTATTACTGAAGCAAGTAATGCAATTACACTTGTTACTGAAAAGATACTGAAGTTTTTGTTAAAAACAGCTATAAGTATACAGTATATAAATAAAATCATATGGTTTATAAATGTTTTCAAAGTTTTACCTCCAAAATATGACAAATGTAATTTATGAAATATGACTTATTACACTTAAATTATAATACACAATAAAGTATTATTTGAATAGTATAAAAAATACTTCTAAAGCAGCAGAAAACGCAGCTAAGAAGTATTAGGATTTTATACAGTATAAAAAATACTTCTAAAGCAGCAGAAAACGCAGCTAAGAAGTATTAAGGTTTCA
>JAFPDA010000030.1 GCA_017425575.1 Lachnospiraceae bacterium
AGCTATGCTTGACAGTGATGGAGAGATTCTTATACTTCCGGAGTTTGCACCGTGGAAGGGAGAGGCTGTTTTAAGCTCATATCTCTTTGCAGTTTATCCGTCTTCAAGAGGCGGATATAGTGCACAGGGAGTTCCTGTAAGTTCAGAGGATAAGACTCTCAGATGTCCGTTCCCGGAAGAATGGTGTGGAAAGACACCAGAGGAACTTGTCAGGATAAGTGGAATAGAGACTCTCAGATTCTGTCATCCAAATGCATTTCTTATAGCGGCAGAGACACAGGAAGATGCTGTTAAGGCAGCACGTGTTGCTATAGAAAAAATAAAAAGTAACTAAAACAAAGTGAAAAAATCCCCTTAAGAACACGTTGTGATATTACAACAGTCCTTGAGGGGATTTTTTATTTTTATGCTATCTGCTTTGACGAAATTATTTCAAATCCCGTTATGAAAACTATATGGCTGAACTTTCTCTTATTAAATTAATCAATAGCTTCGATAGCAGCTATTGCATCATTAAACCAGTCGCCTTCAAGGCTTTCTACATCACCGGCATCGCTGGCAGCAGCTATTGCAGGTGTCATAGGGATTCTTCCAAGTATAGGAAGGTTGTACTCCTTTGCAACCTCATCAAGATGACTCTTTCCAAATACTTCGATATGTTCGTTACAGCATGGACACTCAACATAGCTCATGTTTTCAATGATACCTATAATAGGAACATTCATCATCTGTGCCATCTTAACAGCCTTTGCAACAATCATGGATACAAGCTCCTGTGGAGATGTAACGATTACGATACCGTCTACAGGGATAGACTGGAAAACTGTGAGAGCTACATCACCTGTTCCGGGAGGCATATCAACAAACATATAATCAACATCTTTCCAGATTACATCCTGCCAGAACTGTTTTACGGTTCCTGCGATTACAGGACCTCTCCAGATTACAGGGTCAGTTGTGTTTTCAAGAAGAAGGTTTACTGACATTGTCTGGATACCTGTTTTACTGAGTACAGGGAAAATACCATTCTCATCACCGTAAGCACGGCCTGTTATACCAAATGCCTTTGGGATAGAAGGACCTGTTATATCAGCGTCAAGAACGGCTGTGTTATGGCCTTTTTTCTGGAAACTTGCAGCAAGCATAGAAGAAATCATAGATTTACCTACGCCGCCCTTTCCACTTATTACACCAATTACTTTTTTGATACTGCTGTCTTTGTGCGGTGCTTCTATAAAGCTTTTAGGATCTCTGCTTGAACAGCTTTGACTACAGCTTGAGCAGTCATGTGAACAATTTTCACTCATAATAATCCTCCAATAAAATATTAATATTTGCAATAACCACAAGTATAACACATTATCCCATTTCACAAAAGTATAATTTTTGTGTAATTGTTCTGAACAGTTACATTTTTGTTCTAAAAAACATATATATGAGTATATTTTTATTATATTATCCGTTTTAAGTATTTGCGAAACTCTTCAAAATCTTTGATATTTAAAATCAAGTTTCGTAATTATATGATTTTGAAAGGAGAACTCAATGGGGCAGTATAAGAGAATAATATCGTATATATACAGTTATAAACATGGCGATAAAGGGGGAAATGTCGGTTATGCGCGCATTGAAAAAATGGGAGATAAATGCAGAATAACAATTCAGGTCAGGGGAGTGCCGGTTTTTAAATTGCCAGAAGTGGATTTATACAGACAGATTTCTACAGGAGTAGACTGTCTTGGTATTGGAAAAATGTTTTCTCAGGCAGGCGGGTTACAATTTAAATATGAATCAGATGTGGACAACATATCGCAGAGAGGATATGGGATAGATGACTTTGATGGACTTATTATTCCAATATTTGATGATGACGGTGAAGAAGTCTCAAAGAACAGGCAGGTGTGTGTAGGCAAAAATTATCTTGCAACTTCATGGAAAAATGACAGTATTTATATAGGAGAGCCGGTGAAAATAGGTGAGAGAAAAGCAGATAATTCTGAGAACATACAGACTTCTGGCAATGAGACAACTGTAGATTCAGATGAAAATGATAATAGGCAGGAATCAGAGCAGGATAAATATACAGATGATGTAGAAGATGAATATAAGGATACTATGGAGAATAATAGTGAAACCATGGAAAAAACAGAAGAACATACTGAAAACAGAGAAGCAGATAAAGAGGTTATTGAGAATGATGAAGAGATATCTGACGAGAACATGGAGACAGAAGAAACTGATGACAGTGAATATAAAAATGTGATTTCAAACTCTGACATAGAGATGACGGAATGCAGACAGAAAAGCTGCAAGGTGTGCCCGCTGAGAGTTGAGAATGATAAAAGCGAAGAGTATGGAAAGAAGATGCTTGGCAGATTTCCTCTTATGTATCCTTTTGTGGAAGGTGAAGTGATGGAAAGTGTAAGGATAGAGCCTAAAGATATAGGATGTCTTCCTATCAAGTACTGGGCACTTGCAAATAATAAATTTCTGCTTAATGGATATTACCGTTATAAGCATTTGCTTTTTGCACTTTTGTATGATGGAAAGTATGCTGTTGGTGTGCCGGGTATTTATTGTGCAGAAGAGTGTAATATGGCACGGATGCACTCATTTCAGAAATTTGTGCCTATAGGTTCAGGTAAAAAGGAAAGGGGCGTATTTGGATACTGGTTCTATATAATCAATTGATATATCATTCCGGATTTATATAAGAATAAAGGAGGTGGTCTTTCCATTTACCGTTAATCTGTGCACATGAATGAAGATAACCCTCCCTGATAAAATTTAGTCTTTCAAGAAGATTTATTGAGGGTGTATTATCAGGCATAACAATGGCATTTATGCGGTGGAGTGAGAAGTCGTTACAGGCATGAGGAATAAGTTTGATAAGAGCTTCACTCATATATCCTTTATTGCAATACATCTGGTCGAGTTTATAGCCTATCATACAGCTGTAGAAGGCTCCCTTTTTGAAATCGCTGAAACATACAGAGCCTATTATTTTTTCAGGAGCGTCTTTTTCAGAGAGCCAGTATCTTGCGTAAACTCCTTTTACAAAGGCATTGTACTCACAGTTTAAATTAGAAATCTGGTAGGTTTCAGAATAAAAATTCGGAGAGCGCTCAGGCTCAAGAGGTTCAAGAAAGTCTTTGTTCCGGTTATAAAATTCAAGAATATTTTTGCTGTATATTGCCGGAAGTATACGAAGTTCAAGTCTGTTGGTTGAATATGTTGTCAGCATAGGAAGCCTCACTTTCCAAGTTGTATATTGTATGTGCATACATATATGTGATAATATGTAGAATTGTGTGAGTTGCGTAGCAACGAAGCAATTAATATATCAAGTCAAGTACATCATAGTATAAAGAATATAATATGTGGAGATAAATGTAAATATGAGTAAACTTTCGTTGGATGAAAAATATATGAAAGAGGCACTTAAGCAGGCAAAAAAGGCAGCAGTGATAGACGAGGTTCCTATCGGGTGTGTGATAGTTCATGAGGGGAAAATTATTGCAAGGGGATATAATAGAAGAAATAAAGAAGGAAGCACACTTGCACATGCGGAGATTATTGCCATCAAAAAGGCGAGCAGAAAGCTTAATGACTGGAGGCTTGAGGAGTGTACAATGTATGTTACTCTTGAGCCGTGTCCTATGTGTGCGGGGGCCATTGTTCAGGCACGAATACCAAAAGTAGTAATAGGAGCCATGAATCCCAAAGCGGGATGTGCAGGCAGCATACTTGATATGTTTCAGGTAAGAGAGTTTAATCATCAGGTAGAGAAGGTTTCAGGTGTTCTTGAAGAAGAATGTTCAAATATCATGACAAAATTTTTCTGGGAGCTTAGAAAGCGGAAAAAACAGCTTGACAAGAGTAAATCTGCATTGTAGAATTGAATGGTGTATTTTACACATATAAATATAGTTAAGACTTCCGTGCTAGCCGGGGAGACAGCGGTGCCCTGTACCTGCAATCCGCTATAGCAGGGGTGATGTTCTGTTTCGGGTATGTTATTTGTAGAGCTGCCCTTAGCAAGTGGCGTTGACGTCGTGGTCTTACGCAATGGAAACTCATGAACCGTGTCAGGAGGGGAACCTAGCAGCACTAAGTGAGCATCTCCGTGTGCCGTAAGGCAGCCGCGGCCGAGTTAACTACT
>JAFPDA010000031.1 GCA_017425575.1 Lachnospiraceae bacterium
AATGTCCTGATTGTGGAAACGTACTTCTGGAAAAAGGAAATAAACTTGTGTGTATGGATGCACAGTGTGGATTTGTAAAAAACAATAAGAGTAAATAATGATTTGAATAAAAAGGATTTTGATATTTGGCAGGAGGCCGACGGTTTACGGAGGTTTTCTGCCTTTTTGTTTACTTCTGATAGGGTAATGTTTACTTTATATTTTTGAATAGTAACGCTAAAAAAAAGAGAGAAAATAACGAAAAATTAAAATTTATTAAACAAATTTAGACAGATATCTTGTAATTTTGTGGCAAAATCTTTATAATGGATTATGTGTTATTATGTGATGGAAGTTACATTATAGGAATCGCTGTGCGAACCCTGTAATCGATTCACGGCGAAAAAACATCGCCTTTTATCAGAATTTGCTTTGTATCTTCTGATAAGTTGTATTATAAAATAAAGAGAAAATAGTGTACCAGTACACTAGATGAAAGGAGATTTCTATGATATCATCGGGAGCATTTAATTATATTAACGTGCTTGAAAAGGCAACTGATGCAAGCTGGACGCGCAATGCGCTTATCTCAAATAATATTGCAAATGTAGATACACCAGGATATAAAAGGAAGGATGTAACTTTTGAAGCTTACTTAAAACGTGCTGTGTCTGGGGGAAGCTCTCTTGATGACGAAATTGCGAATGCAGATTTGTCAGAGCTTACAGCTACTACTTTTGTGGATTATGCAAATGTGGATTACAGACTTGATGGAAATAATGTTGATATTGATACAGAGAATGCAGAGCTTGCAAAGAATCAGATTAAATATTATACAATGATTGATTCTATAGGCCAGGAATTTTCAAGATTAAAGAGTGTAATGGGCAAATAATAAGCATAATGTTCTCTCGGAGTTTCTTGGTGCTTGATTTTGTGAGATGATTTATTGTCAGATGTGCACAAATTTATGAAGCGTACGTGGAACGTACGTTGATTAAATTCGTGTGCATATGACGGAAAATCAGCCGCAAAATTAAGTGCAGGAGAGATTCTGAGAGAACATCATATAGGAACGGAGGGGAAATAATGAGTGTATTTTCAGCTATGAATATAAGTGCTACAGGAATGACAGCACAGAGAACAAGACTTGATATAATTTCGCAGAATATAGCAAATGTCAATACTACAAGAGATGCAGATGGTAATATATATAGAAGAAAGTCTGTTATCTTCGAGGAAAAGAATTTTGTTTCTTTTGATGAGGCTCTTATAAATGCTACCGGCAATATAGGAAAGGGTGTAAAGGTAGCTCAGATTATTGAGGATACAACAACTGAAGGACGTATGGTATATGAACCATCGAATCCGGATGCCAATGAAGAGGGTTATGTTACATATCCTAATGTAAATACAGTCACAGAGATGACAGATATGATAGATGCGAGCCGTTCTTATGAGGCAAATGTTACAGCATTTAATGCTTCTAAGGCTATGGAACTTAAGGCTCTTGAGGTTGGAAAAAACTAATTTGATAAATACCTGTCAGATATGATGACAGGAGATGGAGGATAAAATGGATTTATCAGCACTTTCAGGCGTTGACCTTATGACAGCGTTTAAAACACCTACAATATCATCTGTTCTTACAGATAATGAAGATTCAATGTTAGTTGAGTCAGGAAAAAATACCAGTGCATTTGCCACGATATTTGATTCGGCAGTGAACATGGTGCAGGAGGCAAATGCATACAGCAATGCTGCTGAAGAAGAAGAAATAAAATATGCACTTGGAGAATCTGACAGTATTCATGATTTACAGATAGCACAGCAGAAAGCAAATGTTTCTTTACAGTATACAGTTGCAGTAAGGGATGCTTTTATGAATGGTTACAAAGAAATTATGAATCTTCAGGTCTGATAATTAGTACACGGGTAATAGTGTATGGATTATTAACTTGGAGAGAGGGAGTCAGGATATGCGTGAGAGAATAATGGGAATTCCACAAAAGCTTGCGGAATTTTGGAATAAATATACAAGTAAGCAGAAGACAATAATTATTGCAGTTATCTGTGCAATACTGGTGGCAATTGGTGTACTTGCCTACTTTTTATCAAGACCTACCTGGTCTAAGTTTCAGGTGTTTGATAATATAGATGATTCAAATGCCATGGCAAAGGCGCTTGATGGTGCAGAGATTGAGTATAAAACATCAGATGACAGTCTTACCTTATATGTCAAAGAAGGCGATATGACAAAGGCTTTATATGCCATGAGTGACAATAATCTTACAGATAAGGGATATACATGGGATAAGGCATTTGATAATTCTATGGCTACTACTGAGAGTGAGAAGAGCCAGAAAAGAATACTTGCTCTTCAGTCTGAGATAAAGAAGAGTCTGATTGAATATTCGTTTATAGATGATGCAGATGTGTTTATAGATGTACCTGAAACTTCTTATAAGGTACTTGACGATGGTGAGAGTACAGCAACTTCTGTTACAGCAAGAGTATCCATAGCAGAAAAAAATAAAGATAAGATTAAAACAGACACAGCAGAGGCACTTGCTTACTGGCTTGCAAATGCTGTTGGAACAGATGTAAAACATGTAATAATAAATGATTCTGATGGAAACAGTGTTTACAATGGTTCGCTTGGTGATGGTCTTGGAGGAACACTGACAGGTGGAGCGTCAGAATATTGTGATAAGCTGCGCAATACTATAGCGGCAAATGTAACAGATTTGTTGCTTAAGTGTAATTATGACGATATTCAGGTTGGAACACAGGGTATCCAGTTTGATATGAGTAAGATTGAGAGACTTACAAAGACATATTCTGTTGCAGAAGGAAGAGAGTATGGATATCCTACAAATCTTTATACATATGCCTCGAAAGGTGGAAGCGGAACCGTTGGCGGAGAGCCGGGTACAGCTTCAAATGACGATGATACAGATACTGTTATAAATACAGGCACTTCTACAACTTCATCTGTAGACACACAGAAACTTGAAAATCTGTTGACAGATGAAACTATTGAAAATATAAAAATTGAAAAACCTACTATACAGTATAACGATTCATCACTTGGAATCGTTGCAACACGCTATATAGTATATGAGGAAGAGAAACTTGAAACTGATGGAACTCTTGATAATCAGACATTCGAGGAGTTTGTTGCAGCGAACAGCCAGCCTGTAATAGTTCAGGCGTCAGAAGAAGAACTTCAGCTTATATCCACAGCGACCGGAATAAATACAGCTAATATATCAGTTATGGCTTATGAGGTTCCAAAGTTTGTTGAGAAGACAGAAGTGACAAGAACTATCTCAGATTATCTTATGATAATTCTTGCGGTTCTTATAATAGCGCTTCTGATATTTGTTGTTGTTCGTGGAACTGCACCTGTGAAAGATGTAGACGAGGAGCCAGAGCTTTCAGTAGAACAGCTCCTTGCTACTACTAAGGAAAATCAGTCACTTGAAGATATTGAGTTTAGTGAGAAGTCAGAGACAAGAAAGATGATAGAGAAGTTTGTGGACGAGAATCCGGAAGCTGTTGCAACTCTGTTGCGTAACTGGCTGAATGATGACTGGGATTAAGAGTGACAGTGAAAGGCGGGAAAAGGTATGGCTAGTAATAAATCAGATATAAGTGGATTACAGAAAGCGGCAATTTTGCTTATTGCTCTTGGTCCTGATAAATCAGCAAATGTATTTAAACATTTGAAAGAAGATGAGATAGAGCAGCTTACTCTTGAAATTGCAAACACAAGAAGTGTGTCACCTGCTACAAAAGATGCGGTGCTTGATGAGTTTTATGAAGTATGTCTCGCACAGCAGTATATTGCAGAGGGTGGTATTACATATGCGAAAAACCTTCTTGAGAAGGCGCTTGGAGAGGAACGTGCAAGAGACGTTATTGGAAAACTTACAGCTTCACTTCAGGTTAGACCATTTGAGTTTGTTAGAAAAACTGATGCAAGTCAGCTCCTTAACTTTATTCAGGACGAGCATCCTCAGACAATTGCACTGATATTGTCATATTTATCTTCAAATCAGTCATCTGCCATTATCTCTGCATTGTCACCTGACAAGCAGACTGATGTAGCAAAACGTATTGCGCAGATGGACAGAACATCACCTGATGTTATTAAGGAAGTTGAGAAAGTGCTGGAGCAGAAGCTTGCTTCTCTTGTAAATCAGGATTACACAATTGTCGGCGGTGTAGATTCAATCGTAGATATCTTAAATACTGTTGACCGTGGTACTGAAAAACATATTATGGAAAGTCTCGAAATCGAAGATCCGGAACTTGCTGATGAAATCCGTAAGAAAATGTTCGTATTCGAGGATATTCTTTCTTTGGACGACAGATCTGTACAGCGTGTGCTGCGTGAGGTTGACAATAATGAGCTTGCAGTTGCACTTAAAGGTTCAAATGAGGAAGTACAGAATCTTATTTTCAACAACCTTTCGAAACGTCTTGCTACAATGATAAAAGAGGATATGGAATTCATGGGTCCTGTACGTATGAAGGATGTTGAGGAAGCACAGCAGAAGATTGTTAATATTATCAGAAAACTTGAAGAGTCAGCAGAGATTATCATCTCTAGAGGTGGAGGTGACGAGATAGTTGTCTAATCTTATAAAATATGCATATTTTAATATGAATGGACAGGATAAGAGGGTTATTGATTCTGACAGCAGAAAAGAAGAATTTCCTGAATTATACTCAAACCCTAAAAAATATTCAGGTGAATTTAAAGGATTTAAATTTGCAGATTTAACCGAGGAAGAGGAAATAAATGCAGTTTTACAGGAGCCTGCTGAAGAATTTACAGAAGGTCTCAATGTAATAAGCATGGAGCAGATTGTTGATGAGGAGATGCAGAAGGTGTCCGGAGCTGCCTATGAGGAGGCAGAGGAGATAATCAATGTTGCACGCATACAGGCAGACAGGATAATAGAGGAGGCAAACAGTCAGGCGGATGATATAAGAAAACAGGCCTTTGAAGAGGGAAAACTTCAGGGGATTGAAGAGGGAAATACACAGGTACTTTATGAGATTGGGCAGAAGAAAGAAGAACTTGATAATGAGTTTAATGAAAAACTGCAGCAGCTTATGCAGTACCAGGAAAGTATTGAGCCGAGATTTGCTGATATAATAATAGCTCTTATTGGAAAGATTACGGGAGTTCTGTGTGAGGACAAGAAGGATATTATAGTATATCTGATTGATAATGCTGTAAATAATCTGGAGAAGACAAAGTCAATAAATCTCAGGGTATCAAAGGCTGATATGCCGGTTGTTTCTGCAAATAAGGCTTTATTTATGACAAAGGCAGCTCCGGGAGTTGAGTTTGATATAATTGAAGATTCAAGCCTTGAACAGAATCAATGCATAATTGAGACAGATAATAAGATAATTGACTGTGGTCTTGATACACAGATTAGTAATCTTTGTGAACAGATAAAGATGCTTTCTATATAGAATAGATTGCAAGTTGGAAAGAGAGTGGCAGCTGTTGATGAAAGACATTGATTTTTCAAAATATAATATGCTTTTAGAGCAGTCATATGAAAAAAAGCTTGGAAAAGTTGCGAAAGTAGTAGGTCTTACAATAGAGTCAATTGGTCCTTCAGCTAAATTGAATGATTTGTGTCATATAATAACAAAGGATACAAATCATGTTATAAATGCAGAGGTTGTTGGATTTAGGGATGACCGAGTACTTCTGATGCCTTATGACCAGACGGAAGGTGTTGGTCTTGGAAGCAGAGTTGAGAATACAGGAGCACCGCTTAAAGTTCCTGTAGGGGAAGAGTTGCTTGGAAAGACTTTGGATGGGCTTGGATATCCTATAGACCACACAGAACTCACTACCAAAGAGGCATATTCTGTTGAGGCAGAACCACCAGACCCTCTTACCAGAAAGATAATAGATGAGGTGCTTCCGCTTGGAGTTAAGGCGGTTGATGGTCTTATCACTGTTGGAAAGGGCCAGCGTATAGGTATTTTTGCAGGTAGTGGTGTTGGTAAAAGTACACTGATGGGCATGTTTGCCAGAAACACAAGAGCTGATATAAATGTTATAGCACTTATAGGAGAGCGTGGCCGAGAAGTAAGAGAATTTATTGAACGAGATCTTGGACCGGAAGGTATGGCAAGGTCTGTGGTAATTGTTGCTACTTCTGACAAGCCTGCACTTATAAGAAAAAAGGCAGCAAAGACTGCAACGGCAATTGCAGAGTATTTCAGAGACCAGGGAAAAGATGTACTTCTTATGATGGACTCTCTTACACGTTTTTCGATGGCACAGAGAGAGATTGGTCTTGCTTCGGGAGAACCACCGGTTTCGAGAGGTTATCCGCCTAGTGTTTATTCAGAGATGCCAAAGCTTCTGGAGAGAGCCGGATGTTCGGATAAAGGTTCTATTACAGGTCTTTATACAGTACTTGTAGATGGAGATGATTTCAATGAACCAATAACGGATACTGCCCGAAGTATTCTTGACGGACATATAATGCTTAATCGAAAGATTGCCCATAAAAATCATTATCCTGCCATTGATGTATTGCAGAGTATATCCCGTGTAATGAGCAGTATAGTTGATAAAGAGCATAAAAAGGCAAGTGGAACTTTGAATACAGTACTTGCTACATATGCAGAGGCGGAGGATCTTATAAATATCGGAGCATATAAGCCTGGTTCAAATAAAAATATAGATTATGCGATATCAAAAATAGATGCAGTAAATGAGTTTTTAATGCAGGATGTCTATGAAAAAGTTGATTTTCAGGATACAGTTACAAGGCTTAAAGGGCTTTTTGAACAGCCTCAGACTGAATAATATTATTATTTATATAGGACTGAAAAGGTATGGCAAAATTTATATTTAAAATGGAAAATATACTGTCCATTAAGTACAAACTGGAGGAACAGGCAAAAGCTGAATACGGAATAGAGATTGCAAAACTCAGGGAAGAAGAGTATAAATTATCGGCTCTGAAACAGAAAAAAGAAGAGTATCAGCAGAAACTTCTTGAGGAAGTCAGTGGAAAACTTGTTATAAATAAGATAAAACTGCTTGAGAACAGTGTAGAAAATATAAAATACAATATAAAAATTCAGATGGTTATTGTTAAGAGACAGGAAGAACAGGTTGAAATAGCCCAACAAAAACTTGACAATGCTGTTAAAGAAAGAAAAATATACGAAAAACTAAAAGAGAAAGCTTTTGAGAATTTTAAAGCAGAGCTTAATGCTGAGGAACAAAAAGAAGTTGATGAGCTTGTCAGCTTCCGTTTCGGAAGTGCTGGGGAAAGCGAGGAGTAAATTAAATGGCAAAGAAAGATAAAGTGGTAGCAGAAGGCAGTGAGAGCGGAGGAAGCAGAGTCGTTACTGCGCTTATTGCATTAGTGATTGTGCTTATATGGCTTGCTGTATTTGGTTTTCTTATAAAACTGGATGTCGGAGGAATAGGAAGTGAGATTTTATATCCTGTTCTCAAAGATGTGCCGGTAGTAAATAAGATTTTACCAGAGGTATCTGAGGAGAGACAGGCAGAAGAAGGAAACTATCAGTATACTACTCTCAAATCTGCAAATGCAAGAATAAAAGAACTTGAGAGCCAGCTTGCGTCAGCGAGTGGTACAACGACAGCTAATTCTGATTATATATCAGAACTTGAAGCGGAAGTAACAAAACTTAAAAGATATAAAGATGATCAGGATGCCTTTGAAAAAAGAGTGCAGGAATTTGATGAGAAAGTTGTTTACAATAAAAATGCTCCGGATATATCTGAATATAAAGCATATTATGATGAGATAAATCCGGAGAATGCTGAGAAGCTTTACAAACAGGTGGTTACAGATTTGGAATACAGTGCAAAGACACAGGAGCTTGCCTCTTATTATTCAAAGATGGAGCCTGCATCAGCCGCCAGAACTCTTTCAGAAATGGCAGAGGATTTGAATCTTGTGTGTGATATTATAGAACATATGGGAGAAAAACAGGCAGCAGCAATACTTCAGGAGTTAGACCCTGATTATGCGGCCCAGATTACCAAAAAAATATCAGCAGTTGATTAGTGTACCGGTGTAGTACTATTGAGAAAATGCCGATATAAATAATGATACTAATATAATAGTGATTAGTGATGTCAGCAGAAAATTATTATGCATTGTAATAATTTTCTGTTTACATATATAAATATTTCTGTTTACATAACAGACAAAAGAAGGAGGTGTGATGATGAAGGAAATTAACCTGGTAGCTATGGGGAGTCAGAATGATATTATGACACAGAAATTATCTCCAAAGGTATCAAAAAGTTCAGACGGTTTTGAAAACTTTATGAACAATGCTGCACAGTCAAAAAGTAATGTAGAGTCTTTTAATCAGACAAAAAGTTCAAAGGATAGTACAGAAATTAAAAATGCTGATACTTCTTTTGATAACCAGCAGACAGTTGACAAAGTCAGCCGGATAGCACAGTCAAAAACTGATACAGATCAATCTGTAAAGGAAGTTGATATGGAGACTGTATCTGAGGCAAATGAGATTATAGCACAGAAAGTTGAAGAAGTTTTAAATATTGACAGTGAAACACTTGAAAATATTATGGCAGTTCTTGGACTTACATTTACAGATCTTTTAGACCCAATGAATCTTCAGAAGCTTGTGCTTTTTGTTAATGGTGTTTCAGAACCATCAGAGTTACTCACAAATGAAGAGATGCTTGCCCAGTTTGGCGATTTGACAGATGCAATAGCGCAGATTGACTGGGAAAGTGCAACCGGTATGTCTATGGAAGAATTCAGTACTGCATTAGAGCAGTTTGAATTATCTCAGGGTACATCTGATATTGATGTACAGGGTGAAAATTTAGATGTTAAGGAAGATTTAACTAAAACAACAGACATTCCTGTTATAGTTGAAGAAAATGTTGATGACACTCAGTCAAAGTATAACGAAGATGCAGCTAAATCAGAAAAAGCATTTGGAGAGACTGTAAACACAAATGAGACAGAAACTTCAGATAAAAAGGCAGTATCACAGGATTTAGCAGATAAGCCTGTTGTCAGTGATAAAGGTTCAGATGAGCAGACATTAAACAGTCAGTCTGATAATGAGGAAAATAAATTTATCATGACTGAGTCTGACCAGGAGACTTTGCTTGCTAAGGAAGAGAGACCTGTTACAAACACTATTGATTTTATACAGAATTTAAACAATGCTGTAAATGGTGCAGTTAAAACAGAGCCGATGCAGCAGTCAAATATGCAGCAGATGATAAATATTGTAAATCAGGTAGTTGAACAGATAAAGGTAACTCTTGGCAAAGATACTACAAGTATGCAGCTTCAGTTAAACCCTGAAAATCTTGGAAAGGTACTTATATCTGTATCATCAGTCAATGGTGTTATGACTGCTAACTTTACAGTTCAGTCTGAGGAGGCAAGAGAGGCACTTCAGAGCCAGATGTATACTCTGAGAGAAGCTCTTGAGAGCAAAGAACTCAAGGTTGAGGCTGTGGAAGTAGAGGTTTCAGACTTTGCATTTTCTGAAAATAATCAGTTTGGCACAGAAGACCAGAAACAGTTTGAAAAAGGAAATGGAAAAACTTTTAAATTTGATTTTGATAAGGAAGAATCAGAGGAAACTGCTGAGGATGGCAAAACTTCAGGCAGAACTGTCAGAAGACTTGATGCTGGTACAAGCATAGATTTTACAGCATAATAAATAATGTAAGCAGGTAGAAAAAGTTTACAGGAAAGGAGACAGAATGAGTGAGTTAATAGCAGGCGTTTCAGATGGAAAGGTAAATATATCTGAATCGTCACAGAAGGCAGAGAGGTCAGTAGGCTCAAATCTTGGTAAAGAAGATTTTCTTATGCTTCTTGTAACCCAGATGAAATACCAGAATCCACTTGAACCTGCAGACAATACAGAGTATGTATCACAGCTTGCACAGTTCTCAGAACTTGAACAGATGCAGAATATGAGCAATACAACTACAAATACTTCGGCGTTCAATCTTGTAGGAAAATATGTATATGTGCAGAGTACATCACCTACAGGAACAACAGTTGAGGATGAGGGTGTTGTTGATTTTGTAATGATGAAAAATGGAGATCCATTTGTATCTATAGGTGGAAATGAATACGAGTATAGTGATATTGTTAAGGTAATAGATGGCATGTATGTTGTTGAACAGAAATCACCATCAGTTGGAAAACAGTCACTTACATATCTTCATCATGATCCTCAGGATATAGTTATTAAGAATGTAAGCATGGGTGAGGAAGAATATGAGGCTTCAAGTGTTGCAGTAGGTATTGTCGATAAGGATGGAAAGACAACTACAATTCCAACAGCATATCTTTCATATAAGAATGGAACTCTTACAATAGATAAGAAGATATTCTCTATTCTTAATGCAGGTACATATGATATGGCTTTTGTATTTAATGATCCAAATAAGACAGTTGACTATAAGAATGTAACAGTTACTGTAAAAGGTATAATCGATGAGGAGACTGCTGCAGCTGTAAGACAGGAAATTGCGGAGCTTACAGGAAAGCAGGAAAACAGTGAGGAAAGAGTAGCTGACGAGGATGAGTCAGAAGGCTCAGATGATACTTCAGATGATACAGAAGGCACAGAAGAAGTTTAATTATATGGAATGAGGTGAGAATATGCAGAAACTTACACAAAATTATTCTACTATCAATCAGATGGCTGACAAGCTTATCAGCGGTAGCAGGGCAAAGACTGCAGATTCCTCAGTTTCAGAGCTTTCATTTGACGAAGTATTAACAAAAACCAGTCAGGTAAGAAATGATAGTCTTAAATTTTCAAAGCATGCCAATGAAAGGCTTGCCACGAGAAATATAAATCTGTCTGCGGAGCAGATGGAGAGATTAGAAAATGGTACTACGAAGGCACGGGAAAAAGGAATTCAGGAGTCTTTGGTGATGGTAGATGATTTAGCATTTATCGTAAATGTAAAAAACAATATAGTAATAACAGCAGTTGGTGATTCGGCAGATTCGATATTTACCAATATAGATGGAGCTGTTATAGGTTAGGATACTTAGGGCGCCGGACCTTATAAGGAAGCGCCGGGCTTTGACTGACAGATAAGCTCATAGGTATTCCATTTAAGGAGGAAAAATATTATGATGAGATCACTTTATTCTGGTGTGGCAGGACTTAAGGCACATCAGACCAAGATGGACGTACTTGGTAACAATATCGCAAACGTAAATACAGTTGGATTTAAATCAAGCAGTGTAAACTTTACTGATACATTTTATCAGACAATGTCTTCTGCAACAGGTCCAAATGCTGAGACAGGTTCAGCAGGTACAAACGCAAAGCAGATAGGTCTTGGTTCATCTATAGCTTCAATCACAACAAACATAACAGAGCAGGGTGGAACTTCTACAACTAACAGAGCTCTTGATATAGCTATAAATGGAGAGTCATTCCTTATCGTAAAATCTGCGGGAGCAACATATTTTACAAAATCAGGAGCACTTAATGTAGACCCAAATGGTACACTTTACTGTACAACCAACGGTGCAACAGTGCAGGGCTGGATGTATGATGAAACATTGGGAGATGTAAAGAAAGACGTGGTAAAAGACCTTACAGTAATGTCTCCTGAAAATATGTATTATGAGCCAACAGCTACAAAGAAGGTAACTCTCAGTGGAAATATTGATAAGATGGATAAAGATCTTGCTTCTACAACAGGTATGGCAACTACATTCAGTTTCTATGACAATCTTGGACAGATTTATACAGCAAAGATGAGTATAAAATCGTCTGGTGCTACCGGAACTTATACAGTAGAACTCGATGATATATATAATGAACAGGGAGATTCAATATTTAAGACAAAGGTTACAGATGCTACTTCAGGTGCAGTAACTTATAAACCTACAGGAGTAGTAGTAACCCTTGGAGGTGCGACTTATACAGCAGCAGATGCCAACATAAATGCAACAACAGGTGCTATGACTTTGGCTGCAACAGGCGATAAAGCACAATTAATATTTAATGAAAATACAGGTGAATTTACAGGAACAGATAAAACTGGCATGTATCCACAGAGTGATATGGCTAAAAAAGCTCTTGCGTTTAGTATTAATACAGATAACCTTACTAACAACCCTACAACAGTTGGAAAGACATTTACTAAATATAGTAATACTGTAGGTGATGATGTTCAGGGACAGGGTGGTGTTATAATTGACTTATCTGGACTCACACAGTATTCAAATGGCGGAGTTTCAAATGTATCATACAAAAAAGGTGATAACAACGGAAAAGGTGTTGGTAATGTAGCCGGCGAGATGTCAGGTATCTCAATTGACAGCGACGGCTATGTATTTGGTACATATAACAACGGTTCAAAGAAATGTCTTGCACAGATAGCTGTTGCAACATTTGCAAACCCATCAGGTCTTGAGGCAGTTGGAGACAGTATGTTTGCGCAGACACAGAACTCAGGTACTTTTGATGGTGTAGGTCAGCAGGTAGGTCTGACAGGAAGCTTTACAGTAGGTGCGCTTGAGATGTCAAACGTAGACCTTGCCGCAGAGTTTACCAATATGATAACTACCCAGCGTGGTTTTCAGGCAAATTCTCGTATCATAACTACATCAGATTCAATGCTTGAGGAACTTGTAAATCTTAAGAGATAATTGATATAGTTTAAAATAAAAATAAAGTCACTATGGAACAGAGTTGATATTTAATTCTGTACATGGTGGCTTTTTATTAGAAAGTGAGGTGAACAGGCACAGCAAAAATATCTGTGTACCAGAGAATGATAGATGTGACAAAGCTTAATGGAGTGGAGATTACTGTCAATGCAGATCTTATAGAGATAATAGAGGAAACTCCGGATACAGTTATAACTTTGACAACAGGCAAAAAAATAATTGTAAAAGAAAGTAGACAGAATGTAAAAAATTTAGTAAAATCATATAAGAGAGAGTGTAATTCTGTAAACTGAAGTAGAAAAAAGTGAATCAAAGGGAGAAAAAGTTTTCATTTTCAAGAATCTGAATTGCATACATACTCATATTAAAAAATTATAAGGTGGTGTCGATTGTGGATATTACAACAATTGCGGGTATGGTGATATGTCTTCTCTTCGTGTTTTTAGGTATCGTAACGGGAAAAGACGGAATTGGTGGTCTTATTCATTTCTATGATCTGGTATCAATATTCATCACACTCGGTGGTTCTGTTTCGTGTATGCTCATGCAGAGTAAAAGCATACCAGATTTCATAGGCTGTTTTAAATCTATTGGAATAGCTATGAAAAAGCAGGAGATAAATCCTGCGGAAGGAATACATAATATTATCAATCTGTCAAATGTGGCAAGAAAAGAAGGTCTTCTTGCACTGGAAGAGGCAGCTGGTAATATAGAGGATGATTTCCTTAAAAAAGGTATCATGCTTATAGTAGACGGTACAGATCCTGAACTTGTAAGAAGTATTATGGATACTGAGCTTATGGCTTTGGGAGAGAGACATAGTGAGAAGATAAACTTCTGGGCTAACTGGGCCGGCATGGGTCCTGCCTGGGGTATGATTGGTACACTGGTAGGTCTTGTTAACATGTTATATAATATGGATGATATGGCTGCTATAGGTCCTAACATGGCGGTTGCGCTTCTTACTACACTGTACGGTTCACTTCTTGCGAACTGGATATGTACACCTATTTCTTTCAAACTGAAGATGCATAATGGAAATGAGATTAAAATGAAAGAGATAA
>JAFPDA010000032.1 GCA_017425575.1 Lachnospiraceae bacterium
AGCTGGAAAAACCAGCTTGAAAAGGAACATATTGTATTTTCTGCTGAGGAAAATGCTCTTCTAAATGAGATTTTTATCAACGAGCTATCCCCTGAGCAGAAATCACAATATGAACTGCTTAAAAATCTTATTAAAAAATAAACCATTGTACTGAAAAGGCACTGTGAAATCAACAAATATAAGTACAATCTTTCCACTATATCTCATGCTGCCACATTTTTGTCCTATTTAATATGTTATAATGCCCTTTAAATAATATTCAGAAATGAGGGAAATACTGTGGTTAAGCATGATTATGATGATATATATGCCGAGTTCGTAAAAAGTTTTAAAGAAGAGGCAAATACTCTTATCTCAGACGCTGATATAGAAAAAATTCTTTCTGAAGAAGAAGCTCGTCTTGCCTGTGCTGACAGAGAAAATATCGAATACAGCAGTTACATGGGCAGCAATATGGTCAAATATGCCAAGGATACCTTGCGCAGACATCAGCCTCTCTTTGGTCTTTACCAGTTTTTAAGTATACTTACACAACTGGGCTATTGTTTCCTTTTATGGGGAGTTCTCAAATATATATACTGCTATTTTACAGGCTATATAAACTCTTTTAGTGAAACAGTATCATTCTCGCTTTCAACCATACTTATACTTATCTTTATACCTTGTTTAAACATAAAACAGTCTTACCTAAGAAAATATCTTTCCAGAGTCTCAGATAAAAATGCAAAACATAATAAGAACAGGTCATTTTATCTTGTATATTCAGGCATCTATACTTTTGTAATTTTAGCAATGGCTGCCGTCTTATACATTTCATTTAATATAAACAGTATACGCTGCTCTCTTATGAATATCTTCCTTTTTGCAGTTACATTACTTTTTCTGTCGGGTATTCACAATGTTTTATACAGCAGCCATTTTATAACCTTTATGTCAGTTGGCGGCTTTGCTGTAATAAAGAAACCCGAAGTTTCCCTACAGAATGCCACACAGTACAAAGACAGTGTGCTTACACAGTATCTTGCACAACATAAATACACCCTGACAAAATATAAAACGGATACTTCTATCCAGACTGATTTTGCTAAAGTCTACCGGCATAAAATAATAAATTACAGAGTATATTGTGCGATTGCATTTTTTATAACCGGTGCTTTGGATTTTATATGTTTCTACCAGCTTATATCAGCCGGTGCTTCATATGGTTTTTCAATATTTGCAGTTATATCGCTGCTGATAACTCTCATACTGTTAGCAGCAATTATCTCATGTAATAAATTACTTAAGATCTAAAAAACATCGGCTGTAGTTATATTCTTACTACAGCCGATGCCATTTTATAAACTTCTTTACAAGGTTCTTTTAAGTCAGGTACACATACCACTTTTATACCTGCAGCCACCGCTGCCCTTACACCGTTTTCTGAGTCCTCAAGCACCACTGCCTCTGACGGACTACACCCAAGCTTTTCGCATGCCAGCAGAAATATATCAGGCTCCGGTTTTGACATTTTGACTTTCTCTCCACCTATTATAACCTCAAAATATTTTCTGAGATTTGATTTTTCAAGATATTCCTCTACCATATCTGAATGTGTAGAAGATGCCACTGCGCATTTCCTGCCCTTTTGTCTGAGATATTCAAGAAGCTCTGCTATGCCAGGTTTTATCGTAAGTCCTACGGACTCAAGTATCTTACGGATTCTATCCATTGCTATGCGCGAGGTCTCTTCAAACGGATAATCATCTCCATAAGTCTCATACATAATTCTCTTTAATCTCTCTCCACCAAGACCAAGAGTTTCTGTATATTTTTCTCTTGTCAAGGTATAACCTTTTTCCATCATGGCTATTGCAAGCTGCTCCATAAATGTGCGCTCTGTGTCAAATATAAGACCATCCATGTCAAATATTATAAAGCTTTTATTTCCTTGTGCCTCTACGGCCTCTATAAGATTATTAAATTCTTTTTTCATACCTTCCCCTTTATATAGTCGGGTTTCACCCAGTTCCCTTTTATACTTTTATGCCGCCATATATCTCTTTTCTCATTGTAAGAGCCTATCTTCATATACTGCCAGTCACTTGCTGTCTTTAAAGAACGGTATATCTTTTTAAGACTTACCCAGTGCCTGTTATGGTCAGGGTCTCCCGAGTCTGCCAGAAAAACTTTTTCTGTCTTTTCGTCATACAGAAAAATTGTAACATAATGTCCCGGAGTATTTTTCCAATAACATTCAGAGTCACTGCTGCTGACAAGCACTATACTGCACTTTGATTTCTTTATCTGCTTCTGAAACTCTGAATATTTTCTCGGTTTTCTTGACACCCTGCAGTTTAAACCAAGCTTCTGTGCCGTTCTTTTCATATATCCCCACGATATAGCACTTCCACCTTCATAATATGTATTCTTCTTTGCAAATCCATACATATCCATCGGTGTACATCTGTATTGTGATAAGGTTGAATACACATTTGCAAGGCAGCAGAGTCCACAGCCAAAGCCTCCAAAAGAACCGCCGTCAACATATGCCTCCCCCCAGGAACCGGACCAGTCGATACGCCTGTTCCATGATCTTGGTCCCTGAAGATAGGTATATACTGATTCTTCTCTATTTTTCTCAGGTTTCTTTGTCGAATTAGCATCTAAATTAACATCCGGTGTAGGAGAAACTGCCGGCTCAGGGGTCTCAATTATCAACTCAACCTTTTGCTTTTTTGTATCATCTTCACCATTTTTCAGACTAGAAATATCACTATTATATAAGCTGTTTATCAAAAAAAACACCAGTACAATAAAAACAACTACCGCTGCCACCAGAAAACCTCTCACGATATATTGCTTTTTCTGTCTTTTTTTCAGTCTCTCCACATATGTTAACTTTTCATCCTTCAATTTACTTTTACCTTTTTATCTTTAATTTAATGCTTCTTTAAGTACATCTATATTTTTCTCCATCAAATCACAATAAGTTACACCCTCATCAAGCTGTTCTTTGGTAACATTATGACATGTGTAGAAAGTCATTACCTTTGCCCCTGTCTCTGCAGATACTGTCTCTGCAACTTTTGGGCTTGTAAGTTCAATCTTAAGAACCACAGGTATATTTTTCTCTTTTACCTTATCGATAAGAAATGCAAGTGTATCTGCACTAGGCTCTGTATCTGAGCTGCATCCTGCAAATGCGGCACTATACTCAAGATCATACTGGTCTACAAAATATCTGAGCGGAAATCTGTCTCCAAACACTACATAATCTCTCTTTGCATTCTCTGTAATCTGTTTTATCTCAGAATCAATTTTTTCAAGCTTTTCGATATATGCCTCTCCATTTTTCTCGTAAAAATCTGCGTTCTTACTGTCTGCCTCTGAGAGTATATCAACAATTTTGTCTACAAGCTTCTGTGCATTTACAGGCGATGTCCAGATATGCTCATCATACTCTGGTTCTTCATGCTCATGTTCTTCATCTTCATGCTCATCATGCTCTTCATTTTCATGCTCGTGCTCGTGTTCTTCTTCCATACCTTCTACCGTTTCTTCTGTTACTATATCCACGTATTTCATCATCTCTTCTGCTTTGAGATTCTTTCCTGCTGCCGCCTCGATAACCTCATCTACCCAGACTTCCATCTCACCACCATTATATATGAGAATGTCTGCTTTACCTATCTCTATCATATCTGCGGCTGTAGGCTCGAATGAATGTGTATCCATTCCTGCCGGAACTGCCATGCTGAGTGAAACCTTATCACCTGCTATCTGCCTTACAAAATCATAGTACGGAAAAATAGTTGTAACTACCTTAAGTTTGCCATCTTCTTCTTTTCCACTGACTGTGTTATTTTTACCACATGCTGTCATTGTGAATACCATTACAGTCATAATACACAATAATGCTGATTTTTTCAAATTAAATTTGCCCATCTCAACCTGCTTTCTTTTTTGATGTTAATTTACCAGTGTCTACATTTTGTTCATAAATTCATAAGTAGCAGAATCAGTCTTTAAGACACTTTTCACAGGTGCCATAAAACATTGTTCTGTGTGGATTTACATTGAAATGATGTTCTTCAAGAACATGGGAATATAATTCTGACATGTGGCCACATCCCATATTTATAATATCCCCGCAATCTTCACATTTAAGCAAAAACTTTGACTCGGAACTGTCTTTGTCTCCCATATACTGATAACAGGCACCACTGTTTCCATCGAGAACAATCTTCTGGACAATTCCTTCTTTGCGGAATTTATCAAGGTGTCTGTATATGGTTGTCTGACCAACAGAATTCCCCTGTTCCTTCAGATGCTCCATTATCTGATTAACTGTGACATAACCTTCTGCATTGTTTTTCATGTAATCCAATATTATCTGCTGCTGCTTTGTGTGATAACTACCTGATGTCGACATTTTTTACCTCCACATTATTTCAATTCGAATTTGAAAACAGTTTTCATTTTAGCAAATTTTTAATATTTGTCAAGATACAAAGTTTAACCGTATATTATGACATGACGCCCAAAAATAAAAATATCTCCTCGAGGACACGCTTGCGCTTGGGCTCATCGCAACAGTCCTGACGGAGATATTTTTTATTTTTTTGCCAGTGTAACGTCTCATTGATATTTGATATAATACCGCCGAATATTTTTTTCATTGGCAAGGCAACTGAATGAGGCGATGCGGTGGCATCGTCGATTGAAGTTAACGCAGTCAATGGAAAAATAGACAAGGTATTATGCTAATTATCAATGAGACGTTGCACTAGTCACTATAACGAAGATATTTCAAAATAATAATTTCTAAAAAGTAAATCAGTTCAGCCTCACAAAAGTTAATTTCAAGAATTTATGGCTGAACTGTCATTACCTGTAGTAATCAGATTACACTCCAGGTTGTTCCCTCGCGTGTATCTTTTATCTCAATTCCTTTATCAAGCAGCTCCTGACGAATCTCATCTGCTCTTGCAAAGTTCTTTTCTTTACGTGCAGCATTTCTCTCTGCTATAAGGCTTTCAACCATCTTTGAAAGTTCCTCATCAACTGCCTCACCAGAATTATCTGCTGCATCAAGAAGCCCCAGTGAAAGCACCTTATCAAAATCCTCTACAAGAAATCTCTTGCTTACATCATTCATATCAGCTTTAAGCACATCGTAAAGAACTGTAAGTGCCTGTGATGTATTTATATCATTTCCCATAGCTTCATTGAATTTATCTTTATACTCAGCTATCTTATCCTGCATAAGTTCGCCTTCTGTACCAAGAGCCGCAATTCTCTTTACAAGTTTGTCATAAGCTGTCTTTACATTGTCAAGCACCTCATAACTGAAAAGCAGTGGTTTACGGTAATGCGACTGTAAGCAGAACATTCTGTAAACAAGCGGATTATATCCTTTGCTCTCAAGGAGAGAAACTGTAAGAAATTCTCCTTTTGACTTGCTCATCTTTCCTGACTTGTCATTGAGATGCTGCACATGGAACCAGTAATTACACCACTTATGTCCTATGTATGACTCACTCTGTGCAATTTCATTTGTATGGTGTGGGAAGATGTTGTCAACACCGCCACAGTGTATATCCAGATACTCACCAAGATGTTTCATGCTTATGCATGAACACTCTATATGCCAGCCCGGATATCCCACTCCCCACGGACTATCCCATTTCAGTTCCTGAGAGTCAAATTTTGATTTTGTAAACCATAAAACAAAGTCTGTCTTATTCTTCTTATTGCTGTCCTCATCTACATCGTCACGAACACCTACCTGAAGGTCTTCCTCATTCTGGTTTGAGAGCACATAATATTCTTTAAGCTTTGATGTATCAAAATACACATTTCCGCCTGCAACATATGCATAGTCTTTTTCAAGCAGTCCCTCTATCATTTTGATAAACTCAGGGATGCAGTTTGTAGCAGGTTCAACTACATCAGGAGTCTTTATATTAAGCTTTGCACAGTCATCAAAAAATGCATTTTTGTAAAACTCTGCAATCTCCATAACAGTTTTGTGCTCACGCCTGGCACCCTTTAACATCTTGTCTTCTCCGCTGTCAGCATCACTTGTAAGATGTCCCACATCTGTTATATTCATTACACGCTTAACATCATAGCCAATGTATCTTAAATATTTCTCAAGCACATCCTCCATAAGATAACTTCTGAGATTTCCTATATGAGCAAAATGATAAACCGTAGGACCACAGGTATACATACTTACCTTTCCTTCTTCTATCGGCTAGAACTCATCTACTTTTTTTGTCAAAGTATTATATAAATTTAATTTAGCCATCTAACCTAACCTCATCTCTTCATTATAATTGCCAGTATTATTAACCATCAAAGCCACATAGCAGATTATACTAAATTCCCTCCTCTTTATCAAGTGTGCTTTTGTACAGGTCAACTTTTTTCTTTTGAAGCCCTGCGCGCCGCAATTATTCCCCCTATCCTGCCGCTTTCTCTCGCTGTCAGCTTCTTCCAGCCACCGTCCACAATCTTATCAAACAGTCCAAGTTCTGCTGCCACCTCCCATTTATCTCTCTCATTTTCCGGCAGTCTGGCTATATCTTCTATTTTCTTTATTTCGATTTTTTGCTTTTTTATCATTATTACCTCCACAAATTTCAATCTATACACTTGAAAAAACACTATTACATATGTATAATAGACTTATATTAATAGTATCTAATTTTTATATATTTTTATACTATTATTCAGACAGATTAGTTAGAATTTATTTGATAGCATAAATGTTATGAAAAAATTTATACGGAGGGCACTTTATATGAACGAGACACAAAAGTCAAATTTTTCATTATTAAATCAAAAAGAAATCGATGCTTTAGTAGGTTTTTTAAATGATAATAGAAGCACTATCGACAGCGATGTAATGAATCAGGATAGTGTGGATAAGCTTATCAGACTTATCACAGGTGACAGCGAACACATTATAACATCCTGCTTTGATCCATTTTCAGCCAAAATGGAGGATATATTATCCAAAAATAATTTCCGGACAGATAGATCACAGGTTTGTGAAATTAAATGTTCATTAGACGACAATAATTATATATGTCTCACAGCATATAATACGGTTACAGGAGATGAATTGGTAATAACTCCAAAACTTCTCAACAAAGAAGACGATGATGACTGGGGATACTCTATATCACCTTTCGTATTTAATCACCTTGCATTGTTTTTTGACTTTAAATATACAAGGGATACTCACGATAATATTTGCAATATATTTGCAAAGCATATGTATGGCTCTGAAACCCACAAAGTTTCAAACATATATCTCCCTTCAAACGATAATCTTCTTAAATGTCTTTTATAAAAACATTTTATACTCGGATAATAAAAAAGAGACTGCTTCTCTATGAGACAGTCTCTTTTTTAATTACTAAGCTGCCGGTGCAGTAACAGCATTCACCAATTTATCAAGCATTTTCTGTAAATCAGTTCCTTTTGGATTACCTTCTGCCATAGTTACTCCAAACTCGGCAAC
Organism: Lachnospiraceae bacterium; assembly: GCA_017425575.1. Classification (GTDB taxonomy): domain Bacteria; phylum Bacillota; class Clostridia; order Lachnospirales; family Lachnospiraceae; genus Butyribacter. Next base: position 7,517 of record JAFPDA010000032.1, read on the forward strand.
ATTATCCCAGAAATTTGCACCTACACGCAAAAGACTTGCATAGTCAGACTGGGCG
>JAFPDA010000033.1 GCA_017425575.1 Lachnospiraceae bacterium
TCATTTCTGACTCTCTCAAAGCTGTCATATCTGTACCTTCTTCCAGCCTCCTCCTCTGTCAGCTTCTCCTTTCTTGCAAGTTCCGGTATATCCGCCCTGAAAACTCTGCACTCACGACCATAGCTTCCGGCAAGTTCAACCGCATACTCTTCATCACGAAGCGCCTCTTTTCCGCGTATTCCATGATTTATATGAACCGCTGTCACTTCAATATCGTATTCTTTTGAAAGCTCACATAGCATTACAAACAAAAACACTGAATCTGCTCCACCTGAAAGTCCAACAACAATTTTATCTCCATTTTGTACCAGCTTATTTTCCTCTATATATCTTTTTATCCTAAAATAAATATTGTTATTCATTTTTTCCTCCTACAGTAACAGAATTATTATTTCTTATCCCATATCCCGACTACAATAACACTCATATCGTCAGATACTTTGCTTCCACCATACTTTATAGCCTCATCAATTATATAATCCGCTATCTGCTGAGGATTTACTTTTTTACACTCTTTTATGCATACCATAACGCCTTCCTCATTATCTTCAAAACAGTCGGTTACTCCATCGGTCATCATTATAACATAATCTCCATCAGATATGTCTACCTTTCCTATATAAGAATCAATCTCTCCCACAATTCCCACAGGCAGTGTCTGCCCCTCAATCTTCTCAACATTTCCCTTGTGCTGTCCCCTTACAATATATGTGGCACTCGCACCATTCTTCAGAAAACTGCAGTCACCATGAAAAAGATTAAGCACTACTATATCAGCTGTCGCATACCTGTCATCAGATCCCCTTGACATATAAAGCGAATTTATCAGTCTTATAGCCGAGACATGCGAAAATCCTGCTTCTACCATCTGTTCAAGCAAGTCAAGTACATTTTCACTCTCCTCAAGTGCAGAAACTCCACTCCCCATACCATCGGACAATGCTATAAGCATCTCTCCATTAGGAAGGGAGGTGCATGAAAAAGAATCTCCTGATACTTCCTCTCCATCCTTGGCAACTCTTGCAATGCCTGTAACGGCACACAATGGATTGTCCTCAACAAATATAAATTTGCTCGTCTCTTTTACAAGCACTTTTCTTGACTCATCGGCAGGCCTTATAGTTCTTCCTGTCTTTTCAGATATAACTTTTGCGACCTCCTGTGCTGTGACAAGACGACCATGTCCAGTCCTTGCATCTATGGTAATTTCAAGATGTCCGTCAGACCTTTCATATGCAAATACATTTTCTACAACTACTCTTTTTAATCTCAAGGCATTTAATATATTTCTCTCCACTTCGTCAGTAAATTCCTTAAGTTTTGGTATATCTGCAGCAAGACCTTTAACAATATCCCCAACTTCATATATCTGGCCTGCAACAGCCAGTCTGCTCTGATTCAGGTAATTCTTATATCCAAGATTTCTTCTCTCAACACATTCATAGCAGGCATCTGCATTTACTCCTGACAATAGTTTTCTCATCTCAAAGTTATTTATTTTGGGTGCATAGACGCTTTCCCTTAGCATAGAGCGCGATATACTATAAAAAGCATCAGACACATTTTTAAGTCTCTCTTCCATTATGCGCTCTGCTCCATGCTCATCACTCTCATGACCGGAATATAATATGTAGTGTACACCATCTCCCAAAATGACTGTGCAGGCTATAAGAAGTACTGCACTTAATATAACATATAACACCGTATACTCATTGTGTGGAATTGTATATAATTCCACTGACCACAATGCCGCAGAACTGACAGCAGTTATAACACCCGACTGAAACCTGGAAATGCGTACTTTTCTTTTTTCCAGCA
>JAFPDA010000034.1 GCA_017425575.1 Lachnospiraceae bacterium
AATAATATGGTTCTTTGAGGCATGTGATTTAAATGTCATGGGTATAAGGAGAGCTTTGTGGCAGCTTAAAAGTGCAGGCTGGTTTGAAAATTTAAAAGGTTTTATGGTCGGAAGACCACTGTGTTTTGGTGAAAATTTCTTAGGTCTTGACCAGTACGAAGCAGTTACAGGTGTGCTTGGAGAGTTTGGTGTGCCTGTGATTATGGACCTTGATATAGGACATTTATCTCCTATGATGCCGCTTGTAGTCGGTTCATATGCGGATGTCAGGGTAAAGGGCAATGACATTTCGGTAAATATGAAATTAAAGTAAACTTAATATAAAATTCAAATTAAATTGTTGTGACATTTGTCATAAATTGGATATTACAAATTGACATTGAGACTCAAATGTAGCAGTATATGATAGTAGAAACTCGATGTAAAGCAACGATGCGCATACGGGATTGCGCAGGGAATGGAGAAAACATGCCAAAATTTAGTGTAAAAAGGCCTTTTGTTATTCTTGTATCAGTTATCATGGTATTTGTACTTGGTATAGTCAGCTTTACAAGAATGACAACAGATTTTCTTCCGAATATGAATATGCCATATATGATGGTTATCACTACATATCCGGGAGCTTCTCCGGAAAAGGTTGAAAGAGATATTAGTGAACCTATGGAGAACGGGGTTGGAACAGTTAACGGTGTAAAAAATGTTGCCAGCCAGTCATCTGAAAATGTAAGTATGGTAATGTTGGAATTTCAGGATGATACAAATATGGATGCTGCGATGGTTAAAGTTTCATCAGCAGTAAATCAGGTGGATTTGCCTGATAATGTTGGAACTCCTATGATTATGGAGATGTCGATGGATATGATGGCAACTATGATGACAAGTGTCGATTATGAGGGCAAAGACAGTGTCGAGCTTACAAAGTTTATTGATGAGGTTGTAATTCCAGAGATACAGCGTCAGGATGGTGTTGCCAGAGTAGCAGAGACAGGAAGTGTTGAAAAGTCAATAGAGGTAGTGCTTAATCAGGAGAAGATTGACGAGATAAATGATCAGATTCTTGCAAAAACTGATAAGTCTCTTGCCAAGGCAAAGAAAAAGATTGACAATGCGAAGAAAAAACTTTCAGAAGGAAAGGAAGAAATTTCTAAGCAGAAGAAAAATCTTGAGGAACAGCAGAGCAGTAAGTCTGATGAACTTGCCAAATTCAGTAAGATGATGAATGAGGCTATTGCAACAAAGACAGCTTACAATTCACAGCTTACAAGTCTTAAGGCAAGTCAGACAGCGCTTAAGTCAGAGAAGCAGGCTTATATTGATAATAAGGTTGTGTCAGGTTACAATCAGATGAATGAAGCTATCTCAAAAATGAGAGAAGCATTCGAAGAGAATGGAGCTGCATACAAACAGATATATAATACTGCATACACCCAGATAATGAAGGTTATGCTTCAGTCAGCACTTGATTCGATGGGTGTAGAGGTGGAAGTGTCAGAGGAAGATATTGACAAATACCTTGAGATGGTTGGAGAAGCTGGAGCTAAGTTTACAGAGCAGGCTAAGGAGCAGGCTAAAGAAACTGCTAAATCCCAGAGTGAACTTCAGCTTGAAGCATTGCCGGTAAATGTTTTAGATGCTATAGATAATCCAGAGAAACTCGCTGCAATGAAAGCAATGATGGAGGCACAGGGACAGAGTGAAGCGGCAGCAAAGCTTACAAGAAAGAGTCTCAAACAGCTCTATGATATCGTAGAGGTCAGAATTCCTCAGATAGATATAGCACTTGGAAATCTTAAGACAGAGATTGCAGTAGCAGAAGGTGTGGTTAAAGAGGTTAATAAGTCAATAGCAGAGGCTGAAAAGCAGTACGAGAAAGTTGAGTCTGGAAAGATTACTGCGGCAGCAGCATTTGGTTCAGCCAATGCACAGCTTTCTTCTGCAGAGGAGACTATAAAGAACAGCGAGAAAGAGCTTGAAGATGCACAGAAGTCATTTAAAGAATCTAAAAAGCAGGCACTTGAAAATGCAAATCTTGATCAGCTTCTTACAATGGAACAGCTTTCTATGATACTTTCAGCAGAAAACTTTTCTATGCCGGCGGGATACATAAGTGAGGATAAGACACAGTATCTTATAAAGGTAGGAGATGAATATGGAAGCATTGATGAAATGAAAAATTCGGTGCTTTGTAAGATTGATGATATAGGAGATGTAAAACTTTCAGATGTAGCAGATGTAAATGTTGTAGATAATTCTGCTGACACATATGGCAAGGTAAATGGAAATGATGCAGTTATTCTTTCTATATCAAAGGCAAGTACAGCTGGAACTTCAGATGTATCAAAGGCTTGTAACGAAGCATTTAAAAAGCTTTCAGAGAAATATGATGGTCTTAGATTTACAAATCTTATGGACCAGGGAGACTATATAAAACTCATTGTAGATTCAGTAATGTCAAATCTTTTATGGGGTGCACTTCTTGCGATAATAGTTCTCTTTATTTTCCTTAAGGATGCACGTCCTACAGTTGTAGTTGCGTTTAGTATACCTCTGAGTGTACTTTTTGCAATTGTTATAATGTATTTTACAGATATTACATTAAATGTGGTATCACTGTCAGGTCTTGCACTTGGTATAGGTATGCTTGTAGATAACTCGATAGTTGTAGTAGAAAATATATACAGACTCAGAAATAAGGGAATAAGTGCCGCAAGAGCTGCTGTAATGGGTGCAAACCAGGTTGCAGGAGCAATATTCTCTTCTACACTTACAACTATCTGTGTATTTTTACCTATAGTATTTACAGACGGTATAACAAGACAGATAATGCAGGATATGTGTCTTACTATCGCTTACTCACTTGGAGCAAGCCTTGTAGTTGCGCTTACAGTAGTTCCAAGTATGGGTGCAACTTTATTGAGAAAGACAAAGGAAAAGAAGCACCGCTGGTTTGATGCTCTTGTAAACGGATATGATAAAATTATAAGATTCTGTCTCAGATTCAAGCCGGTTCCTATAATTATTGCAGTAGCTCTTCTTATATTCTCAGGCTGGAAGGTAATGAGAATGGGAATAGTATTTATGCCTGCTATGGGAAGTGAGCAGATGTCATTTACCTATGATATGCCATCAGATACTACTGATGAAGAAGATCATGATATGGCTGATAAGATATCTAAAGAAGTTGAAGCTATAGAGGGTGTAGATACAGTTGGTATTATGCTTGGAAGCTCTAATTCTCTTATGGGAATGGGCGGAGGAAGCCAGAAACAGTACACAGCCATGGTACTTCTTGATGAGAAATACGCAAATTCAAATAAGAAAATTGCAGCAAAGATAGAGACTATACTCGAAAGTAAAAAACTTGATGACTATACTGTCTCAGATTCAAATATGGATATGTCCAGCATGATGGGAAGTGGCGTTGAAGTTGATATATATGGTAAAGACGCAGATAAACTTCTCGAGATAAGTGACGATGTAGAAGAGATGTTAAAGGGATTGAAAGGTCTTGATGAAATTACAAATGGCCAGGAAGATGCAGATAAAGAACTTGTGGTTCAGGTAAATAAAAAGAAGGCTATGAGACTTGGTCTCACTGTTGCACAGATATATCAGGAGCTTGCATCAAAGCTTAAAACTGACAAGGATTCTACAACTATCAATGTAGAGAATGAAGAGTACAAGGTTAAGATAATTGATGAACGTGATGAGATAAACACTAAAAACATCATGGATTATGAATTTGAGACTACAAAGACAAATGATAAAGGGGAGCAGGAAAAAGAGACTCATAAACTTAAAGAGTTTGCCACACTTGAG
>JAFPDA010000035.1 GCA_017425575.1 Lachnospiraceae bacterium
AAATCACCTTTATCAGTAAACGAGATTATTGCAATTTTCATATTTCTTTTCCCTGTCTGAACTCATGTGTAAATGTAGGATCGTAAAGTTTAGACCTATCATAAGCACTTGAAAGAAATCCACCGACTGTAATAAGCGCTGTCTTTGTGATATTGTTTTTTGCTGCACTTTCTGCAAGGTCTTTAACTGTTGTTCTCACAACTTTTTCATCATCCCAGGTTGCTTTATATACAATAGCTGCCGGTGTCTCAGGTTCATACCCGCCCTTTATAAGCTCCTCAGAAAGTTTTTCAAGCATTCCTGTCGAGAGGAATATAACCATAGTCGCATGATGTGCTGCAAAAGAGGCAATGCTCTCTCTGTCAGGTACAGGAGTCCTTCCTGCCATCCTTGTAACTATCACACTCTGACTCACATCAGGCAGTGTATATTCAGCTTTTAACGCTGCCGCTGTCCCAAAAAGGGAACTCACTCCCGGACAGACTTCATACTCTATATTTTCTGTGTCAAGTATATCCATCTGCTCTCTTATCGCACCGTATATCGCCGGGTCTCCTGTGTGAAGTCTTACAACTGCTTTACCTTCTCTCTCTCCCTCTATCATAACATCTGTCACTTCTTCAAGTGTCATAGTCGCACTGTTATAAATCTCACAGCTTTCCTTAGCATAATCCAGAAGTACAGGATTAACAAGAGATCCTGCATAGATAATTATATCTGCATTTTCAAGCAACTCCTTACCTCTTACTGTTATAAGATCAACCGCACCAGGTCCGGCACCTACAAAATTAACCATATTTATATCCTCCAATTTACTCTTTAACTATTATCAAAGAAAAATAACTTGTCTTTTCTTCAAGTTCATTTAAGTCCCTGTAAATCTTTTCATTTTCCATTCCACAGCATTCCACCATAACAGCCTTATCTATCATGCCTTGCTCCTTAAGAATGTCTCTTATCTCCAAAATATCTTTTCCGGCTTTCATAAGGACTTTATTTCCATTTGCCCTTAATCCCTCTCTCACATTTTCATATGAAGAAGGGATAATAGTAAGCGCTTCACTTCTCTCACAAAGAGACATATTCAGTCTCGCCGCAGTTGCGCAAAATGAAGTTATACCGGGTACAAGCTCTGTCTCATAACCCCTTTTAAGAATAATTTCATTCACCTGCATATATGAAGAATATACTGTCGGATCCCCCAGCGTAATAAAAGCAACCTTTTTTCCTTCTTTTAAATATTCCTCTACGGTATCAGATATTTTCTCATAATTTTCATTTAACTTCTGAATATCCTTTGTCATAGGCATCGAACAGTCTATAACTTTCTTTCCCTTTATATGCTCCTCAACTATATTTAAAGCTGTCTTCTCACCATTTTTCATAACAGGCGCCATAATAACATCAGACTCATTTAAAATTCTAAGAGCCTTTAATGTGACAAGTTCCTTATCACCAGGACCAACGCCCACTCCATACAACTTACCAAAACTCATATTATATCCCTTCCTTTGTATAAATCATATCAGCTTGTGCCTGTTTTTTATTCATAAGGCACAGGCTTTATAACAGCTAATTCATCACTGCATCAAGATGACTGATATAAATTTTCCTTATATCCTCATATTCACCAAGACCTTTTATGATACATTCAGGTTCAAAGCCTTCATCATGAAGTTTACTCTTAAATGAATCTTCATCTCCTGCCATGTCATTATTTGCATGGTCTCCTGCAACAAGCATAAAAGGTGCTGTGATAACTCTTTTGCTATTATTTTTTTCCTTCATTTTTATTATCACATCATCAATTGTCGTCTCACCTTCAACCGTTGCAATATATACATTTGCACCTGTCTGTTTTCTGAATATATCTTCCATGATACCATAACTTTCATCAGCCTTATGCTCTGTTCCATGTCCCATAAGTATAAGAGTATCTTCTCTTACCGGCTCTTTAAGTTCTCCCCATACAGCATCACATACATCATGATAATCCTCAGGAGAATTTAACAAAACACCTGCAACCTTTATATCCTCAAAACAGTTTCTCATCTTCAAAACATCTGCTTTAACTATTTCACTTTCTATTCCGTCAATAACATGTGTGGGGAGAATAGCGACATGTGTAATACCGTCTCCCGCCATAATTTCTAAAGCTTCCTCCACACTGTATTTTTTTATACCATCCTTTTCCAATGCCTTGCGGATTTTGCTGCTTGTGTATGCCTCATACACATCTACATCCTTATATTTTTCTTTTACACACTTTACAATCGCATCAATGTTTTTTTCTCTTGTGTCCTGATAAGTTGTACCAAAGCTGGCAACCAAAATTCCTTTTCTCATATATTACCTCCATTCTGTATAGCCTCGAGGAGAGTTTTTGTTTTATAGTAAAAACAGATGTTAACACATCTGACCGCATTCGCAATTTGTCAAAAAAAAAATCTCTCGCAGAAACGGGAGATGAAAAATGCATACAAAATACATCTCAGTCCAGTTACTCGTGGCCATTGATATCAAACAAGGCAGGTCTCCTGACTTAAGTTCACAGCTCTCACGCCTTCCCAATCTCTCAGTGGCATATTGTGATTGCTCCCTATCACAGTGACGAGTTCGTAAAGGATTTGCACCTTTTTCCCTTTTCACCACAGTATTATCTACCGACATGGCACCTTGTAAAATATTCTTATTATAAAGTATTTTTTACCAAACAATCAAGTTTTCTTCATAAAAGAAAAAAGTAGCCTCCCCATAAATCAGACACCGTCGTCAAAATAGAAAAACTACATATACATGAAGTACATTATTTATTTTTTTCATTATAACAATTTGCCCTTTATATGTATAGGTACAATTTGCAGTTTTGAGAGTGGTACATTTTTTGTTATTTTTTCTTGCTATTTTTTTCCAAACAATTACTTATTTTAAAATATATTATCATACTTACCGATGCAGTCAGCCATGTAACAGGATATACAACTGCTATACCCTGCGCCGTTTGAGCTACGTGCATCATAAGATATACCATTACCACCCTGACACCACACATATTTAATAATATAATCAGCATTGGCTGAATTGAATGTCCTGCCCCTCTGAGAGTATTTGAAAATACTTCAAGAAATACATATATAAAATAATATGGAAATGTAACTTTTATTATCTCATAACCAATTTCAATAACCGACTCATCTTTTGTAAATAATGAAAATACAACATCAGACATTTGTATAAGGAGCACTGAAGCGCAGACAGATACAACTATCCCGATTAAAATGCAGCTATAAATTCCCTTTCTTGCTCTTACCGGTTTGTCCG
>JAFPDA010000036.1 GCA_017425575.1 Lachnospiraceae bacterium
ACAAAGACGATAATCCAAAGGAATATATATTCAGCGGTAAAAGAATACATCGTGGCTTGTATCAGCGTGCAGATGGCAAATGTTTCAATGCCGATGTAAACGGTGCATTAAATATAATGCGTAAAAGCAGCGTTGTGGATATGAGTATCCTATACGGTAGGGGTGAAGTGGACACGCCCGTAAGAATAAGGATTGCCTAGCAATAGGTGGAAACTTAAATATCAAACTTCTTAAACAGGGGCTTTTACCCCTTAGAAGCTCCCACTTCTATAAGTGGGAGTAGTTCACGGCACAAGAAGTAAAGTCTTTTAAGACAATTGAAGAACAGATTGCCATATTAGAAGATAGAGGATTGATTATAGAGGACGAGGAATACGCGAAAAAATCTTTAGCTAATCTAAATTACTATCGATTGAGTGCATTGGGATATTATGATGAAACGTCTTTTGAAAATTCTGATAGGTTTCATAAATTTGAAACGGATTATAAAGATGCTATTGAAGAGTACGGAGATAAAGAAGTATTTGTTAAACATCATAATGATATATATGATGGAAAGTTCCCAATATGGGTTTTAGTTGAACTATTAACACTTGGTTCATTATCACGATTATTCAAAAATCTTACTCCAGAAGTTCGTGATGAGATTTGCAAGAGTAATTATGGGAAGATTAATGATGAGTACATTGGTAATTGGTTACATGGATGTACTATTTTAAGAAATATTTGTGCTCACAGAGGTAGAATTTTTAATAGGCAGATTCCTTTTTCTCTTAGGCTTAGTAAAAAAGATAAGCAAATATTTAAGAATAATGGAATGTCGATTAATAAGGCAACAAAGCAGCTATTTGCATACCTTATCGTGATGAAAAAGATGATACCGGATGAACGGATTTGGAATACTTTTACATCAAGACTTATTGACTTGAAAAATAAATATCCATTTGTAAGGTTAGATTATTATGGATTTACCGAAGATTGGGAGAAATTGCTTGGTATCAAAAGCGAAAAATAAGCATAAGATATTAGTATAGTTCCTGGTAAGCCTATCATTGCGAAGCGTAACAAGCCAGGCCATACTGCGAGGCAACTTGTAGTTATAGGGTCAATCAGAGTAAATCTGGTTGGCCTTTTATTATATGGAGGATAAAATAGAATTGGCAGTAAATACAGGATTGCAATTAATTCCATATGTCGGTTCGCTATTAGCAACATTATATTTTGGAGTAAACAAGAAAAAAGACTTGAAAGAATCGAACAAACATTGCAAGAAATTGCAGAAGATATTAAAAAATGTTCCATTACCAAGTATAGAACAACATAATGAAGAGTAATTTTTATTGCGTCACTATTTGTAATAATTTGCTTAATGGCTGAAATGTTGCGGAATGACAGATATAACTTGACCTGCAGCTTTCTGTAAATTATAATATAAGTACAGAAAGCTGTACGTTTTTGTGGAGGAGGGATAAATATGTTAGCCGTTAATTATACAAATTTTCGAGACAATATGAAATCTTATCTGGACAAGGTAACAGATGATTATGAAACTATTATTATTCCTAGAAAAGATAATAAAAATGTAGTTGTGTTGTCAGAAGAATCTTATAATAATCTTATGGAAAATGTTTATATCATGGGGAATAAAGCAAATTTTGACTGGTTAATGGAGTCAAAAGAACAATTAGAACGTGGCAAAATCTCTGTAAAGGAACTTGCAGGAGTTGAGGATGATGAATAAGGTGTTTACAGAAAATGGATGGAAAGATTACGTTTACTGGCAGACAGAAGACCGAAAAACGTTAAAAAAGATAAATAATCTTATTCAGGATATTTGCAGAAATAGAAATGAGGGAATTGGAAAGCCTGAACCATTAACTGGAAATTTGGCAGGTTTCTGGAGCAGACGAATTAATGATAAGGATAGATTAATATATAAAATAGATGAACAAAATGTATATATATTAGCCTGCAGGTATCATTATGGGGATTCATAATAGTATCATGAATTTAATTTTTGGTGTAAAAATAATCGTTCAGTTTTTGTGGATTTCGGGTATTGCACCTTCATAAAAATAATGGAATTAACACATAAAAACCGTTATACTATTAGTTAACATGGTATAGCGGTTTTTGTGTGAGAGGAGTATCTTATGGCAGGAAATATTGGAATAGGAATACAAAAATTTGATGAAATCCGGGAAGGAGACTGCTTTTATATAGATAAGACAGATTTTATTCGTGAATGGTGGGAAAGCAGAGAAAAAATATTATGACCGTATGAGAACAGAAATGGATGAACTTGATGCTCCAATGGCTCTTTATCAGTTATCTGATTACTTATATCGTTATTATGGTAAAAAGGTTATTATTCTTCTTGATGAGTATGATACGCCAATGCAGGAGGCATATGTAAATGGGTTCTGGGATGAGCTTGTTTCTTTTACCAGAAGTTTTTTTAACTCTACATTTAAGACAAATCCATATCTCGAAAGAGCGGTTATGACGGGGATTACACGAGTCAGTAAAGAGTCTGTTTTTTCAGATTTGAATAATATTGAGGTAGTTACAACAACATCAGATAAATATGCGACAGCATTTGGATTTACAGAAGAAGTCTTTAAAGTGCTTGATGAATATGGATATGGGGATAAAAAGGAAGAAGTAAAGAAGTGGTATGATGGTTTTATATTTGGAAAAAACAAGGATATCTATAATCCCTGGTCTATTTTGAATTTTTTAAATAAAGGAAAAATAGGCACATACTGGGCAAATACCAGCAGTAATGGTCTGGTAAGTAAACTGGTAAGAGAAGGAAATATTAAAATTAAAACTGCTTTTGAACAATTGTTAAAAGGAGAAGTAATTACGTGTCCTATTGATGAACAGATTGTATATAATCAGTTAGACAGAAGTGCAGAAAGCATCTGGAGCCTGCTTCTTGCAAGTGGATACCTGAAGGTTTTAAGTTATGAAGAAAAAAGAGAGGCAGGGCGTGCCCCTATCTATGAATTACAGTGTACCAATGAGGAAGTCAGGGATATGTTTTATTCTATGGTAAGGCTTTGGTTTGAAGGAAAAAAGGCTTTAATAGGATAAAATAAAGGATGATGTATGATTTATGGAAATATAAGTGTGAGAATAGTAGAAATTACGGAAGTGAGCAAACATTATGAGTAACTATATTGAATATAATGATAAGATTGCATTTCACCCAGGGTATTATATAAAAGAAATTGTTGATGAAAGTGGATTAACACAAAAGGATTTTGCAAAGAGGCTTGATACTACACCTAAAAATTTAAGTCTTTTAATTCGGGGCGAGCAGAGTTTGTCAATTGATATTGCAATGAAGTTATCACGGATGATTGGAACTAGTGTGAATTATTGGTTAAAACTTCAAAATGCGTATGATGCCTTGACTGCTGAATTTAGGTCAGAAGAAGAGCTTTTGGAAGAAAGAAAAATTTTTGAGAATTTTGATTATAAATTCTTTAGGGAGAATTATGGTCTGCCAGATTTACCAAGAAAGATGAACAAATAAAGGCATTAAGAACATTTCTTAATGTAGCTACACTTATCCCCCTCTTCTGTAAGTGGGGGAGTTCACTATCAGCTAAGACTCATAACCGCATTCAGCATGATTACTACCGTTACATTAATGAACTGTTACGAAAGGAGAAACAATGTCATTACAATTTATACTTGGAGGTTCGGGAAGAGGAAAAACAAGTTACCTCCAAAATATGATAATTAAAGAAGCATTTGAAAACCAGTCAAAGAATTACTTTGTGATAGTTCCTGAGCAGTTTACAATGCAGACACAGAAAAACTTTGTCATGTTAAGTGATACAGAGGGGATAATGAATATAGAGGTGCAGAGTTTTGCGAGACTTGCTTTCAGGATTTTGTCGGAGACGGGGGCTGGAAATGAGCCTGTTATAGATGATATGGGTAAAACCATGATTCTAAAAAAGGTCTTATCTGAGAAAAAGGACGAGCTTAAATATTTTTCAAATAATATAAATAAAAAGGGGTATGTGTCAGAGATAAAATCTTTCCTGTCTGAGCTTATACAGTATGGTGTTGACGGCCAGACGATAGACAAAATGATTGAGACCGCAGATAATAAACCCCTATTATCAGCAAAACTTAAAGATATGTCGGTTGCCTACAGGGGATTTCTTGACTATATAGAAAATCATTATATTACCTCAGAGGAAGTTATAAGTGTGTTTAGCAGTGTTGTCGGGCAGTCACAGCTATTAAAGGATAGTGTTATATGTCTTGACGGTTTCACAGGCTTTACACCGCTTCAGTACAGGCTTATAAGTGAGCTTATGAAGGTTGCAGAGAGAGTATATGTAACAGCAACTATCTCGAAGGGAGAGCCTATCGCCACAGAAGGTGCGCCTCACCAGCTTTTTCATATGAGCCGCAAGATGATTTGTACACTCAGAAAGATGGCGTTAGACCAGAACATTGATATTCAGGATGAGATATGGCTTGAAAATGACGATGAAAAAAGCAGATATAAAAATGCCTGCAATATCTCAAAACTTGAGAGAAAGCTTTTCAGATACAATAATCCAAAAAATCAGACAGAGTGTCCTGATGGAAATGAGTCAGTGTCCATTCATCTTTTAAAACAGCCGGAGAGTGAAGTGTCTTTTGTTGTCAGGGAGATAAATAAGCTTCTCTGTGAAAAAAAATGCAGATACAGGGATATCGCAGTCATAACAGGGGATTTGGAAACATACGGGGTAATAATTGATAAGGCTATGGAGAAAGCTGAGATACCATGCTTTATAGACCAGAAAAAGAGTGTGCTTTCCAATCCTTTTGTCGATGCGGTAGATGCTTTGCTTGATATGTTTATAAAAGATTTTGCATATGACAAGGTAATGAAATATTTAAAGGGAAGTTTTTCGTTTGCATCTAAGCAGGAGGCAGATATCATTGACAATTTCCTTCTGGCTTCGGGTATAAGAGGCAATAAAAAATGGAGGCAGCAGTGGAACTGTGACTATGTATACAGGAAAGGCTGTGACGAGGTAAAAGACAAATTTTCAGACGTTGTAAATGGTGTGAGACAGACTATGGCAGAGGAGATTATTCCTCTGTATGACCAGATAGCAAAAGGTAAGAGAAAAGTTTCTGATTATGCCGCCGCGATATGCCTTTTCTTTGAAAAGCAGGGCTATTATAAAAGGATAAAGGAACTGTCAGAGGATTTTGCAGAAAAAGGAGAACTGTTGCTTGCGAAGGAGTATGACCAGATATATGAGATAGTGCTCTCGGTGTTTGACAGGCTTGTGGAGCTTCTTGGAGACGAAGAAATGAATCTTTCTGAGTTTAAGGAACTTCTGGATGTAGGTTTGTCAGAGGCAAGGATAGGCCTTATTCCTCCAGGGGTAGACCAGATGGTTGCAGGAGATATATTAAGAACACGTATAGGGGATATAAAGTATCTGTTCTTTATCGGTGCTACGGATGTAAATATTCCTAAGAGCAGCACTGCAGGCGGAATAATATCTGACTCAGAGAGAAACTTTTTATCAGAAGAAAATTTCCAGCTTGCTCCTACCTCAAGAGAACTTGTATATCAGGAGCAGTTTTATCTCTATCTTAACCTCACAAAACCAGAGACACATCTTTATATAACATACTGCGAATCAGGCAATGATGGAAAACCTCAGAATGCATCATATATAATAGAGAAGATAAAGAAAATAATTCCTGAACTTGAGGTTATGGTTGAGGATAATATACAGGATGATGTTCATATTCTGGCTGATGATATGGGAATGAAATACCTTATAGACGGTTTTAGACGGAGAGATTTTGAGGATGATAAATGGAAACAGCTCTACGCATTTTATAAAAATGATAAGGAGTCCGCAGAGCTTATTGATAAGATAGAAAATGCCGCCTTCTACAAAGAAATGAACAGCCAGATATCTAAGGAGGCGGCAGTGGCACTTTATCACAGGATACTTTATGGAAGCACCTCTCAGTTCGAGAAATTTGCCGCATGTGCATTTTCATATTTTATGCGCTATGGCCTTAAATTAAATGAGAGACAGGAGCATAAGGTAGAGTTCTTTGACATAGGAAATATTGTACATGATGCGATTGATTTATATACACAAAAGCTTATAAAAGAGCAGAAGCAGTGGGGAGACCTCTCAGAGGAGGAGCAGCATGTGCAGGCAAATCTCTGTCTTGATGAGGCTGTAGGGAATTATAAGAATGGACTTATGTATGATACAGAGCGAGACACATATATGGTATCAAGGATAAGAAACATTCTTTTAAGAACTATATGGGCGATAACGGAGCAGATGAAGACAGGTAAGTTTAATACCGTGGAAAGTGAATTTAGTTTTGACATTCTTGAAAAGAATCAGGAAGAATCTTTAAAGAGTGATGAGCTGCTGCATCTGATTGGGCGCGTAGACCGAATTGATGTATTTGAGGAAAATAATAACAGTTACATCAAGGTTGTTGACTATAAGACAGGAAAGAAAGATATATCATTGTCGGATATGTATTATGGATTACAGATGCAGCTTATTGTATATCTGAAAGCCGGTATGGATATGGCAGAGCAGGAAGGTGAAAAGAATAATATACAGACTATATCAATCCCTGCAGGTGTACTTTATTACAATATAGATGACCCTGTACTTGACAGGACAAAGAAGAAGATTTCAAAGGAGAACATACCAGAGGAAATACTTAAATCTCTTATGGGCAAAGGTATGTTGAATTCGGACAATCCTGTGCTTCCTGCCTTTGATAAAAACTTTGACTCTGATACGGGAGAGTTTCCGGAATCTTTGACTTCTCTGGTGGCTCCTTTTTCCACAATTAAGGAAGGTGAATTGTCGAAGAATTCTTCTGTTATAAATACGAAAGATTTTAAGAAGATAATAGATTATACCCGCCAGAATATTTTATCCATGAAAAGCAGGATAATGAATGGAGATACACAGGCCAGTCCATATAAAAAACTGACTTCAGGCGGGGAGACGGCCTGTAATAACTGTCTGTACAGGGATATATGCAGATTTGATGCAAGAATAGATGGAAATGATTACAGGACACTTAAAAAACTTAGCGATGATGATGTTATATATAAGCTTTATAAAGAGCAGTCTGAAGAGTAATAAAATTTGAGAAGCTTTGCATAAATTAAAATAGGGATGGAGAGAAAATGAGTACAGAATGGACAGAAGATCAGAAAAAAGTTATTGGACTTAAAGATAGAAATATACTTGTTTCGGCAGCGGCGGGTTCAGGAAAGACAGCAGTTCTTGTTGAGAGAATTATCAGGATAATAACTGACAGTGAAAATCCTGTTGACGTAGATAAACTGGTGGTCGTTACTTTTACCAAGGCGGCGGCAGCAGAGATGAAGACAAGAGTTGGTGCTGCCATAGACAGAGAGCTTGATAAAGATCCTGACAATGAGCATATGCAGCGTCAGGCAACACTGCTTCACAATGCACAGATTACAACCATAGACAGTTTTTGCCAGAATATAATAAAGAACTATTTTCATGTGATAAATCTTGATCCCGTATTTAAGGTTGGAGATAAAGAAGAGTTTGATATCATGAAGATTGAAGTTCTGGATGAACTTCTTGAGAAAAAATACGAAGCTTCAAAGGGAAAGAAAGATGACAGGTTCTTGAAGTTTGTGGAAGTGTTTGCACCTGGAAGGACAGACAGCAATATTGAAAAGCTGGTGCTTGATTTATATAAAACAGCCTCTAGTTATCCGTGGCCCGAAGACTGGCTGGATGAATGTGTTGAGATATATAATGTAAAAACTTTAGAAGAGTTACAGCAGCTTGAGTGGGCTAAAGAGCTGCTTTCATATATTCAGGAAGTAATAGATGATTATTATAGTATGGCAAAGCAGACTCGCAGCATCTGCATGGAATCAGACGGACCGGAGACTTATCTTGCTGCCATAGAGTCAGATATTGAACAGATAGCAAAGTTAAAGGAATGTAAAACACTTGAAGAATTATCAGATGCATTTTCGAAAGTAAATGTTGCAACACTTTCAAAGAAAAGATGTCCTACAGCTTCTGCAGAGAAAAAAGAAAAAGTAAAAAGTCTCAGGGAAGTCTATATGAAAAAAGGTATAAAAGGTTTGAAAGACGAGTATTTTTATCAGAGTATGGAAGGCTTTTTGTCAGATATTATGGAGATAGCTCCGCTGATAGAGGAACTTATAAATCTCACAAAGGAATTTATGCAGGCATTTGCTGACAGAAAGAGAGAAGAGGGACTGCTGGATTTCTCTGATATGGAACACTTTGCGCTTGAGATACTCGTAGACCGTGACGAAGAGGGAGTGCGCCCAAGTGAAGTGGCAAGGGAGCTGCAGGAGCATTATTATGAGATTATGACAGACGAATATCAGGATAGTAATTATGTTCAGGAGCTTATACTTGGAAGTCTTTCAAGAGCACCCGAGAGAAAACCTTATCTTTTTATGGTGGGAGATGTAAAGCAGAGTATATATCAGTTCAGACTTGCAAGACCAGATATTTTTATAGGGAAGTATAATGAGTATTCACTTGAAGATGGAAAATACCAGCGAATAGATTTGCATCAGAATTTCAGAAGCAGAACCTGTGTGCTTGAGCCTGCAAATCTTATATTCAGGAAGATAATGCAGGAAAGCCTCGGAGGTATAGTCTATGATGATGCTGCAAGTCTTGTACCTGGAAGAGTATATGAAGAGACAGATAAAAAGACTGCCGATAAGATGGATGTCATAATAATAGATGAAAAAGTGGATGAAGACACAGAGAAACTGTCAAAGAAATCACTTGAGGCAGTGGCGATTGGCCAGAAGATACGTGAGATGGTACAGGGGAATGACCCGCTCTATGTATCTGATAAAGGTGGTTACAGAAAGGCAGAATACAGGGATATAGTTATACTTTTAAGGTCTATAAACAACTGGTCAGAGGAATTTATAGAGACACTTACAGATATGGGTATTCCTGCGTATTCAGAGACCAAGACAGGGTATTTCTCAGCACTTGAGATATGTACAGTGCTTGATATGTTAAAGGTTATAGATAATCCAAGACAGGATATACCGCTTGTGGCAGTTATGCGTTCATGCATTGCAGGGATAAGTGACGAGGAACTGGCAGTTATTGGTGCACTTCCTCATGAGATTGACTATTTTGATGCGGTAAAACTTATACTTCAGATAAACAAAGATGAGGAAGTTACAAAGACTTACAGAAAATTTATTGTACTTGATGATGAGAGCCTTTTAGAGCTTCAGAAAAAGCTTGAAAGCTTTTGTGAAATGTTAGACAGATACAGGGAAATGTCACAGTATTCTTCAGTTTATGAGATATTAAGGGCAATATATGATGACACAGATTATTATAATATAATGTCTGCGATGCCTGCCGGTGAAAAGAGAGCAGCCAACCTGAATATACTTCTGCAGAGGTCGATTGAATTTGCAGAAAATGGTCATCAGGGTATATTTGCATTTACAAGATATATTGAAAATCTTAAGAAAGCAAATATAGATTTTGGAGAAGCCCAGGTAAATGGAGAAAATACAAATGCAGTAAGGATTATGAGTATTCACAAAAGTAAAGGACTTCAGTTCCCGGTTGTATTTGTGGCAGGAATGGGTAAAAGCTTTAATTATCAAGATATAAAGAAAACTACAATAATCAGTCCTGATTTTGGGATAGGAACAGATTTTATTGACCTTGAACTGAGAGTAAAACAGCCAACCCTTATAAAGAAATTTATGACAAAGTACATGCAGAAAAATATTCTGGCAGAAGAGATAAGAATACTTTATGTCGCACTTACAAGAGCAGAAGAAAAACTTATACTCACAGGAACTGTGTCTGATATAGAGAAGAAGCAGAGTAAATGGGAGCAGAACAGCAAAAATATCTCTATGTCTATGCTTATCAGCTCAACAACATATTTTGACTGGGTAATGCCTGTATTATATTCGGAGGGAATAGAAAACTCTTCTCTTTTTGATGTACGCTTTTTGGGACAGGAAGATATATTGGAAAACGAGGCATCAAATATTCAGGAAATGATTGCAGACAGGTCTGCGCTTGATAATTTTGATACAGAACAAATCTATGATAACGACATATATAACCTGCTTGAGCAGCAGAAAAACAACAGATATATGTTTGAGTCAGAACAGGGACTGCCGATAAAGATATCAGTTACCGAACTTAAACGTGCCGCGGGCAAAAAAGCGGCAGAGGTTACAGAGGATGACTTTGAAGAAGTTTTTGCTGAGGATATTGTAAATGAAGAGGAAGAACAGCAGACTCTTTCTGATGATATACCAAGACCAGAGTTTTTAAAAGAAACCAAAGAGATAACCGGAGCAGCGAGAGGAACATTGTATCATCTGGTTATGGAAAAATTCCCGTATGATGAGATATGTGAGGGCTATGATTTTGGCAAAATGCTTGCAGATATGGTTGACAAGGGATATATGTCAGAGAAAGATGCTGAGATTTTAGATATCAGAAAGTTTAAAAAATTTGCCGGAAGCAGTATGTTTAAGCGAATGAAAAAGGCTCTGGATAACGGACTTTTAAGAAGAGAACAGCCATTTATGACAGGTGTAAAGGCAAGAGAGCTCTATGATTTTGTAGACAAATCAAGTGAAGAGATAGTAGTAGTTCAGGGAATAATAGATGCTTTCTTTGAGGAAGGGGACGAAATCGTGCTTGTGGATTATAAGACAGATTATGTCAGCAGATATAATAAACAAGAGCTTATTGAAAAATATCGTGTTCAGCTTGATTATTATGCAAAGGCACTTGAGAAGATAACAAAGAAAAAGGTTAAAGAAAAAATTATATACTCCTTTGCGCTGGGTGAGGAGATAAGAGTGGAATAAAAATAAAAAAGTCAAGAGCTGGCACTCTGAGTTCCTTTTATTAAAAGATATGGAAACTTAAATTTATATTTTCACTTGCAATCTTTTGATTATATGGTATTCTAGTATAATCCACGCTAATTGGCGACATGTTTCACGCAGGATAAATTTTCATTCTGCAAGGCGGAGGAATGAGGCGATGCGGTGGCATCGTCGATTGACGACAACGCAGCAGATGGAAATTTAGACAAGTGAAACAGGC
>JAFPDA010000037.1 GCA_017425575.1 Lachnospiraceae bacterium
CATAGCATGCGTCAGCACTGTATTTTCTACTGTGATTGGTTTTCCTTCGCCAACCTGACGTATCACCGTTTTCTTTGCCTGTACCAACATCTCATCCGTTTCAACATAAGGATATCTTTTATACAAATCGAGAAAAAGTTCTACCATGCTGAACTTGGCATCCTCGAAGCTTTTGTCCTTAATACTTGCAAAACTCACAAAGATGACCGGATACGTACCTTGCAGCTGTCTGTACTTCTCTTTCTCCCATATGGAAAGTCCCTCGAAAAGATCGCCTCTGCCTGCATATTGATTGGAGAAAAAGCAGTTAAGGGTATCCATGTTCAGTGTCTTACCAAAACGGCGCGGACGGGTAATGAGAGTCACTGCATCTCCACTTTCCCACCATTCCTTAATAATATTTGTCTTATCTATATAAAAATAATTGTTTTCTCTTATTTCTTCAAAGCTCTGTAATCCGATTGCCACTGTCCTTGCCATGTCTATACCTCCCTGCTCCATTGCTTTTATCCATAATAATAATATACACGAAACAGGGAGCTAATACAACGCAAAAGAGCAGGCATCCCCATCGTCCCTATTACAAACTTCCGATACACCTTTGCCGCCTCGAGTGTCTCTTGCATAATAAATCTGCACCTTTCCTTATCACTCCTTATGCTGCTGCCGGTTGCCACTGCATCATGATGAAGTACCCGAAGCTTTGGCTGATATACAATGGCAAGGTCACGTCTGTCGCACCACAGTCTTAGCAGATATTCTTCAAAGTAAAATCCGGTTTCAGGTGCAAAAACCGGACATTTGGAGTCTTCCTCTATCCTCAGACTGACATAATTGGAATCAAAAATAAGGCATGCCCCTACAAGACATACCTTTTGCTGGTATTCTTTATGATTCATTGTTGTGCCTTTGGCAGTATTTTTCTTAAAATAATTGACCATATAACTGGCTGTAAATCCGTAAAATGCCAAAAAAATCCGGTTGAACAGGATTGTTTTACACACTTCTTTAAAGGTGGGGGGCTCTTTTCTCTTGGGACTTTGGTGGATGTCCTTTTCGGGTACATATACGTCAGGACCGAGCACATTAAAATGACTGTGCTGATATTCCTGTTCTATACGGTCAGTAAAGTCGTACTGTTTAAACTCAGTATCATTGTTTGTCACTATATAAAAGTGTGGTGCAAATACTTTCATTGCAAGTAGAACACCCTCATTGTTTGCCCGTGAAAAGCCGTCATTTTGGTCTCGTAACAGTATCTTTATCTGTGCTTCCCCACTATACAGGCTTTGCAGTACTTTTCCTGAACCGTTTGGCGAAGCATTGTCTACCACCACTATTCCTATGTCTTCCTGTCCCTTTAATGCCCTGACAGACTCAATACACTTTTTTGTTTCGTCTATTGCATTATAATGCAATATAACAAATGCAAATTTTCTCACGTCGCTGCCCTTTCTGTTTTATTCTGCTAAATAGCTGCCGCTTTACTTTTTAATGTCGAATGCACAAAAGAGTGATTGCCACCTTGTGCTGCAGGGGCAGGTCTATCTTCCACAAAAGCCTAAACCATGCCTTTTTCATTGCTTTCATATCATTCTTATATTCTGTATTTATATAATGTGAAAAATATTCTTTTTCTTTTTTATCTGCTTTTTGATACAATTTGTATTTAAACAATGCAAACATCTTTAACATCGCCATATACAGATAATCCCGATTATTCTGTATGCCCTCATGCTGTATACGCCTGTAATAGAGAACTGCTGCCTTATATGGAAATCTGAATATCTTTTTCGCACTCATGGCAGAGCCTTCATGCTGCACATAATAATATTCACAGCTTTGTATCATGGAAATATTTTTTGCCATTGCGTTAGTGTATATGCATATCGGCATATCCTCGCCTCTGGAGCCTTCTTCAGATATAAAGCTAAGCTTTTTATCAAGCCAGAACTGCCTTAAATACATACGTGAGCATATAACACATATGATATATGCCCACTCTTCACTTATTCCCTGTATATAATGCTTTGGCATTACTCTGACGGATTTACCACTTTGCTCCTCCAGCATGGTGTATCCGCAGAATACCAGCTGTGACTGATTTTTTTCTGCACAGTCAACAAGCTCTCTTATATAACTTTTGCCAATAAAATCATCAGCATCCACAAACAGCAGATATTTACCCTTTGCAAAATCAATGGCATTGTTACGCGCGATTGCAACCCCCATATTTTGCTGCTGTAGCAGATATATTCGGCTGTCTGCATTCATTTTTTGCTTTACGATTTCTGCACTTTTATCACTGCTGCCATCATCTGTCACTATGATTTCAATATTTTGATATTCCTGCTCCAATATTGAAGCAAGGCATTTGCCTATATATTTCTCACAATTATATACAGGCACTACCACCGATACAAGAGGCTCTTTTTCATTATCATCAATATTCATACAATTATCCACATTTCCTATCTGTCTTCATAATCCGGATTCTTCTTGTGCTTAATATGTAATATTCCTATAAAAAAGCTTCCAAATATAAGCTCAAAGCCTATTACTATAAATACCATGGCGGGTATGGTTATTCTCATTATCTCTTCCGGAATAAGGTCTCCAAAGCCTTTCTGTTTCCATGCCAAAAATGCCAGCAGGGTACTTGCTATTCCAAGCAAAAGTATGACAAATCCCAATAATACACCTTTCTCTGTGGTACTTTCCTGCATATAGTCATGTACTCTTCCCTTGGCGGGAATAAAACCTGTTACCTGAGCATATATCTTGGTAAACGTTGAGAACATAATCAGGTTATAACCTATCATCATTGCTACTGCCGCATACATCATGGTATGAATGCCAAGTCCTACCTGTCCTATCTTGATAGTTCCAAAGCTAAGTATTGTCATTACAGTCATGCCAATCACAAAAAGTATCGCACCCGGATACATAAACAGCCAGTTTGGACTATGCATCAGCAGAAATTTCATATGTCTCCAGCCATCAGACCAGCTTCTAAGATGCGGTGCGCGTGACCTGCCATCCTTTTTAAGAGTAGTCGGCACCTCTACTATACTAAGATGATAAAGGGTTGCCTTTACTACCATTTCACTGGCATATTCCATGCCTGTAGTCACCAGACCTATCTTTTGAATGGCTTTTTTGCGATATCCTCTAAGTCCACAGTGATAGTCTCCCACAGGACTGGGAAACAGCAGTCTGGCTACAAAGGAAAGCACAGGATTGCCCAAATATTTATGTAGCAGCGGCATGGCGCCCGGCTCTATACCACCCTTAAATCTGTTTCCCATGACAAGGTCATAGCCTTCCCTGAGTTTTTCCAAAAATGGCATAAGATGCTCAAAGTCATAGCTGTCATCAGCATCTCCCATTATCACATATTTGCCGTGGGCAGCATTGCAACCGCCGATAAGAGCTGCACCATAGCCTTTTTCCTCGACATATATAAGTCTCGCACCGCAACGCTTTGCAATCTTTCTGGAGCCATCTGTACTGCCGTTATCAGCTACAAGTACTTCACCGCATACATTATTTTGTTCAAGAAAGCGCTGTGCCTTTTTTATACATATTTCAAGAGTCTCTGCCTCATTTAAGCACGGCATAAGTATTGTCAATTCATATCTGTCTTCCAAGTACGTTACCCCCAAACTGCGGTGACAGTCTTTTGCTTTTTATTGTCCCCTTTTGACCTTAAATACATCTAATCCAATGTTCTTTTCTTTATTGTAATAGTAAATTTCTTTATTCCGGTGTAGCTGCCTTTTCCTGTTAATATAAATGTACACTTGTCATAAACAGGATTTCCACTTGCTGCTGCTATTGTATAATCGATACCATTTTTTAATTCATTTTTACCTGAATATACTTCTACATATTTTTCTATTTCTGATACTGTCAGGGCAGTTCCATCATAATAAAACTTTTCTGTTACCTTAATCGTAGCCTTTGAAATATCCTTTGCAGCTTCAACCGCCTTATATTGTTTATTTACAGTACCCTGATAATTTTTCTTACCGGTTATGGTTATGCCAAAATCCTTTGAGCATTTAAAAGAATAATCAGTTCCTGATGTCAGTATCCTGCCATTTTCCTTGTCTATAAGAATTGGTGTTGTTTTATATGTATTTGATTTTTTTACTATATCAGGAACAATAATATCAATTGTACTGTCACTTATTGATTTTGGATTTATTGTATATGTCTTCTTTATACTTCCGCTATAGTTACCTCTTGCCTTAATAGTAGCTGATGCAGTGCCTGTTCTGCCATGACCTGCATATTCAACACTATAATCTTTTCCCTCTACAAGTTTGCCCGAACATTTCACCGGAGACTTTACACCGCCCTTTGCATATGTAACTGAAGCCACATTAAAGCTGTTATCAAAGTCTTTTATAGAAGCTTTGCCAATAGTATAAGTTATCTTCTTAGTACCTGTATATTTTCCACAGCCAATAACGGATATGGTTGCTTCACCGGCATTTACGCAATTTGCATACTGAAGTGTGTAATCAGTGCCGGAAACCAGCATTTTATCTTTATAGGTTACATCTACCGAAGCTTTCTGCTCTGAGCCGGTGTAGATAAATTTATTATCTTTGCCAAGCTTCTGACCATTTTTCTTTAAGGTGACCTTTACACCTGAAATATTTACAGGCTTTTCACCTTCACCTAACAGGTTAATGGCAACTGATTTTGAACCTGTAAAATTGCCCTTTCCTGTAATCATAACATTACTATCGGCGGGAGTACCACTGATAGTGTAATGTGTGCCTTTCTTTAAGGTTTTTCCCTCATAATATACCGTCACTGAAGGTATCTTATTTCTATATGCATATTTGACTGTGGTATTTGCAAAGGTAAGCTTAATATTATCTTTGGAAATATCTGCAGGCTTTATATTAAAGTATACCTTATCACTTCCGGTATATCTGCCTTTTCCTGTGATTGTAACCTTTGCCTCTCCGACATTTATGTTATTACTGTATTTGGCATCATAATCTGTTCCCTCTTTTAAGAGAGTTCCATCATAATAAACTAACAATTTGGAAAGCCTGATATCTTTTCCGGTATATACCTGATCCTCATTTCCCCTTATGTCAAAGCCTTTACTCATAGTCCACTTGGCATATAAAGTTATAAGGTTCATATTCCCTGCTTCTATCACAGTAACCGGTGTACCTGTTTTTGAACTTGTAGTATACCAGCCATCAAAAATATATCCTGGTCTGGTAGCAGGCTGAAGAACTATATTGGATTCAATCGTATATTTAAGTGGATTCATATTTGAATTTGTTCCACCCTCAAGCTCATACTTAATATCATATTCAATTGCTACGAAATTTCCACTTACAATCACATCTGACTGTACATTCTTATATTCTTCACCTATCCAGCCCTCAAATTTATAGCCCTTTACAGAAGGTGTGTAATCCGTACCTTCTCCCTGCTCAACCTTTCTTTCTGCAAGCTGCTTTCCGTCAGGTCCCATAAATGTAACTTTGTATATTGGGTTGGTTACAGTTATGCTGCACGTAGCTGTCCGGATAGTATTATTATGGTCTTTAGCCGATGCAGTTATTGTAGCATTTCCTTTTCCTACGGCTGTGACAAGTCCTTCCTGCGATACAGTGGCAACACTTTCATTTGAGCTTGACCAGCTAACCGCAGCTGTACCGCTGTCAAGTGCTGGAAGCTGTGTCACTGTTAAGGACAGGGTTTTTCCATTTACAATTGATGCTGTATTCTGATTAAGCTCTACTGAGGTCTTATAATATTTATACTGCTGCGTAACAACATCACTATGTATTTGTGTGCTTCCACTCTGATATTTAGCATAAGCTTTCACAGTCATGTCTTTACTTATTTCTATTTCATCTGTGTATACAGCTCCTGAAGTCTTAGGGT
This sequence comes from Lachnospiraceae bacterium, assembly GCA_017425575.1. GTDB lineage: Bacteria > Bacillota > Clostridia > Lachnospirales > Lachnospiraceae > Butyribacter. The sequence continues at coordinate 5,926 of JAFPDA010000037.1, forward strand.
CTGCTCCATTTGTTGTATAATATATGACAGCATTGACAGGTACTGCTGTTATGCTTATCGTATTTCCTTCATCTATTGAACACACACCTGTACTATAAGGTGATATTGCTACTGTAACCTCCTGTATAAACAATGCATAATATGTCTTATTACCGGTGGTACCTTCTAAAATCTCTGTAACAGGAGTATCTGTACAGTCTGCTTTTTCACACCATCCTGCAAAGGTGTAGCCCTCTTTCTGTGCTACAGGAAGTGTTACTTTATCTTCAACTGTATAAGTATTCTCAGAATTTGCTCCCTGTGTACCTCCATTTAAATGGTAAGTAATCGTATAATTCTCTATTGTATAATCAGCATATACCTCAAGGTCAGATGTTATATTACTGAAATCTGATACAATTGTGTCATCAGTTACTTTTTTCCATTTATAGGTATAGCCTGGTTTAGAAGCATCCACAACTAAGGCTGACTCTCCCTGCTTTACTGACTGCTTATCCATCAGCTTTGTCTTTGACTTGCTGTCATAAAAGTATACATTATATCTGGCAGTATTATCATCTACAGTAAGTGCATTGATTCTGTTGTTGCATCCTGATGCAGATATATCAGTACCATCTCTAAAACTCTCACCCTTACTTGTTTTATTAGAACTGCTGCTTGCACTATCAGAACCTGAACGATTATCGGTTCGTATTGCTTCACTGGTATTAAAAACAAGTTCTATCTTAAACTCATCATCTTTCTTTAAAGTAATATCCTCATCCAAATCTACAGTATATACACCTGCATAATCTGTTTTACCTGTCTGTGAATGTTTATTTTCACCATTTACATATATATTAAGTGTATAATCAGATGAGTCTGAGGCTATCATAAACGATACAGCTTTAAGAATTTCTTCTTTTTTTGCTGTATATACCTCTGCAAATTTTTTTCCAAAAATAGTACTGTCCGGAATACAGTTTGTGTTTCCATGAAAATAATTATTATCGTACTCAGACCTTAAGCCTGCCACTGAGACAGTCGCTGCATTTGCACTGCCAAGGCTCAGGTCATAATATGATATATAATAATATCCATTTTCACCATGGTCTGTGCCCCAGCTGTTTCGCATTATCCATGCACCATTTCCTGCCGGCTTATAAGTTTTCCCATCATATGTAATCTTAAAATTATCTGCACTGACAGTATCATCCCAGCCTATTATTGAAATGGCATGATTTGTACTTGTATTGGAATCGTAGGTGTATATATATTTACCATTTTTTAAATACTTATCATTTGAATAATATGACCAATCTACATAACCATAATCTACTATTGCCTTCTTAATCACTGAAAGCTTAGTATTAAGTTTGTCAGGATCACTTGACGTATAATCCCTGGTTGGTATAAACTTCATTTCCTTAAGAATATAATCTGTATTTATCTGTGCTTCTTTTTTATCAGGTGTCCAACTCAGATCATTTTCCCTATTTGATGTTATTGAATAATCTGAACCATTATTTTCTGAAGCTGCTCCCTGCCAGTTCATAAGCCTTATTGCAGCCAGATAACTATGACCACCTTTGTCATAATAGCTGCTTGCACTATTGGGCGTTATAGTATCTCCTCCATCGTTTCCAAGTGCATCATATCCTGTATTTCTTGAGAAATATGCCAAATGCTTCTCTGACATATTTATACTGTCTGCTGATATATCCGTATATCTTCTTACAATAGACTCCTCCATGGAAGCCATTACAGAATGTGCCCAGCAGCTCTGTGAACCATGCTGATCTCTGATTGGTAATGTATACTTGCTATCTCTTGGATCATATTTGGCATCTGATTCTGACACGCCAAGTTCATTTATCGAATAAGTTGAATATGTACGTCCTCCCCAGATATCACTTAAACCAAGGTCAAATTCTTCTACACCATCACAATATGGCAGAGAGTCCAGTGACTCGGTTTCTGTCTCAGTTTCTGTCTCGGTTTCGCTTTCCGTTTCTATCTCCGTTTCTATCTCGGTTTCTGTCTCGGTCATTGTTTCGGTTTCTGTCTCAGTTTCTGTCTCGGTTTCGCTTTCCGTTTCTGTCTTGTTTTCACTGTAAACTTCTGTACTGTTCTCTGTTTCACTCTCAGTCTCTATTGTATCAGTAGTATTTGACTCTGTTTCACTCTCAGTCTCTGCTTTATCAGTAGTATTTGACTCTGTTTCACTCTCTTCTTCAAGCTCAGTTATTATCTCACTTTCATATTCTGTGCTTGCTTCTGTCAAATCCTCTGTTGCTGACACAGGCACCGAATTAAAGGTTAACGCAGCCGCCAGTGTTATCGCCCAAAATTTTCCCATTTTTATATGCATTGACTTTTCTCCTTTTGACACAAACATTTTCAATAATGTCTAAATTGTATATCTTATTTAAAGTGTTTATGTTAATTATAACTCTATTCAAGATATTGAGTCAAGATATTTGTTGAGCAATAGGGACTACGTTCGCAATAGGGACGTTCGTTCGCGGGACTACGTTCGCAATAGGGACGGGGCTTCTGTATCGTTGGGGAACACGATACAGTAAGCCCCGTCCCTATTGCTCACTTCTTCTACTATGTTGGAAACACGATACAGCATGAACCGTCCCTATTTCTACTATGTTGGAAGCTCGATACAGGAAAAATCGTTCCAATTGCTCTAAATATCTCCAGTCACTTACTTTTCCACAAGTCCTATCTTCTGCTCAAATTCTTCTATGGACTGGGCTTTTGCTGCTGTCTTATGCCATTTTTCCAATATATTAATGTCATTCTGTTCATAAATTA
>JAFPDA010000038.1 GCA_017425575.1 Lachnospiraceae bacterium
ACAAAGACGATAATCCAAAGGAATATACATTCAGCGGTAAAAGAATACATCGTGGTTTGTATCAGCGTGCAGATGGCAAATGTTTCAATGCTGATGTAAACGGTGCATTAAATATAATGCGTAAAAGTAGCGTTGTGGATATGAGTATCCTATACGGTAGGGGCGAAGTGGACACGCCCGTAAGAATAAGGATTGCCTAGCAATAGGTGGAAACTTAAATATCAAACTTCTTAAACGGGGGCTTTTGCCCCCTTAGAAGCTCCCACTTCTATAAGTGGGAGTAGTTCACTATGTTGAACCGGAAACAAGAGAAAATTCGAGAATGGATATTGTTATTGTGTATGGAGAGGAAGAACATATTGTAGAACTTAAAATATGGCACGGGGAAAAATACAGACAGGATGGAATTGTGCAGCTTGAGGAATATCTTGATAGCAGGAATGCAACTAAAGGATATCTGCTTAGTTTTTCGTTTTTGAAAAATAAAGAGTATACAAAACAGTGGATTGAGACTGAAACTAAGGGATACAAAGTTTTTGAAGTTACGGTATAGAAATCAAAAATAAGAGGTTGTTAATAAATAACTGAAAAATTATTTATTGGACAACCTCTTATTTTTATAAGATTAGTCAATTTTAAACTGAACCTGAAGTGGTTTTGGTAAAGGTTTTCCCGACTCAGAAGTAACGTTTGTTGTTATATTGAGGATATATGACTCATTCTGTGCATATGGCTCAAGTGGCTCTATCTCAATCTCATTTTCAAGAGAATTGTATCTTATAGATGTTCTGAGTGGAGTCATACTCAATGATGTCACATATAAATTTACATTGTTTACTGTTTTAGGATCTAAAGGTACATTAAATTTTATTCTCCAGACAAAGTTGCCTGTCTTAAACTTTAAATCCTGAATAACCTTATTTTCAAGTCCCTCTGACATAGATTCAAATTCGAGATATTTACCCATTTTATTCACTACCTTTCCATATAAAATGTGCAAGCCTGCAACTATAATCTTAACAGTCAGGTTTGTACAAGTATTACTGTCATAATTATAATAATTTTATCACAATAATTAAGGTTTGTGTAGTAGGAATTTACCCTAAAACGCCTTTTAATTTAATGGCAAGAACCCTGTCCATATGATTAAGAGCCTTTGAGTTTGGTATGGCAGATTCAAAGTTTATATATATATAATTGCCGGATATGGCAATTTCTTCGTTGAGGGCAGGTGTTTTTACTGTCCTTACAGGTGAGCCAATCTTCATTGAGGAAGTGCCTATACCTGATACTTTATAAACATTGAGTTCGTTGGTGTAGCCATATGCTCTGGAAAGTATAAGCTTATTGCCTGAAAATGCGATGCCCTGTACGGCAGCAGGTATCTTAGTGCTCGATTTCTGGGTGAGAGTTATTGCGGCAGAGGTCGCAGCGCCTGCTGTAGCTGTTAATGTATCTGTATCATTTGATGTTTGCTCTATACTATAGCTTCTGAGAGTTCCTTTTGATGAACTGCTGAAATTTCCAGTCCATAAAAGATTTTTATAGTATGTCAGGAACGAGACTGTATAAGGAGTAGTGTACATTCTTGTGTAGTCAAGACATACATAGGTAAGAAGCTGGTCAGCTGCATCCACAATCTGTGCAAAGTCTATAGTTGCAAGTTTTTTGCCATGTGTGAGCCAGACTTTTTTGCCGTCAAAGGTTATGCCGCCCACATGTGACTTGTCTGGAAGGACGACAACTGTCATAAGGTCATGCATAGCTTTATCAAGAACATATATAACAGAATTTTCTTCACCAGACAGGTCGTATGCAGATATCAAGAGATAGTCTTTGGCAAAAGTAATTCCCTGAGGACACATATTTGTACTGCTGAATCCGTTTATATTGGTATGGCGTATACCAGGGATGGTGTATGATTTTGAATAGTTTGCATATTTTTTGACAAGCGGTACATTTTTCCATGCAGGACTGTTTATAAGTTTTTTCTTTGTCTTATAGTAGCTTGGAGTCGTAGTGGTAGCTTTAATGTTTTCAGGTGTCACAGTTGTTTCGTCTGAATCTTCCCCTGTAAACATTGTATTAAAAGCTGTGCGGTATGCACAAACTTTATATAAATAATCCTGACCGATGGTAAGGTTATAGTACTCTTTTGAAGTTGATTTGTTTCCCTCAAGAGTGTCAATCAGGGTATAGTTTCCATCTATATTCTGGTAAATATAATATCCGTGAGCTCCGGTTACAGACGGCCATGAAAGTCTCAGCTTGCCGGTGCCGGCTTTGCCTGAAAGCTTTACTTTTGCAGGAAGTGTTGAGGTTTTCTGGACTTCACCAAAATCACTTGTATGTGCTTCTGTATCTGCATATGTCATTATCTTATATCTGTAGTTTGTTCCTGACAAAACAGAATCATCGGTGTATGTGGTATCTGTTGTGCTTGTGAGATATTCAAAATCACCGCTGCCTTTTCTTCTGTAAATAATATATCCTGTGGCTGTCTGGTTATAGTCCCAGCTAAGCTTTATGGAAGAAGCAGTATTGTCACTGAGCGCAAGCCCTGTCGTCACATATGGTATGGTTACTGTTCTAAGAGGCTCAGAAACTGTACTGTCAAGGTTTGTGCTGCTATTGTGCACGACTATCTCATAGGAATATACAGTACCGGCAGTAAGCCCTGTCTCTGAGAGTGTGGTTTCTGTGGTAGATTTATAAAATTCATATGGTGAATCATTTACACTGCGGTATATATAATATGAATCTCCACTTGAATTTGCCTCCCATGAAATCTGAATATCATGATTTTCTTCTTTTATAACATTCAGATTAGAAACCAGGGAAGGACATGTGTAAAGCGATAAAACCTCAGATGCCTCTCCCATATTGTCGAGTGCAAGGCAATATGCCTGCACATATATATCATATTTTTCTGACGGCTCAAGATTATTCAGATAGTAGGTGTTTGTTTTTACTTCCTCAGCAAGCTGATAAGAACTGTCAGAAGCTTTTTTGAAATAGACATTATATGTGGCATCATTCATCATGTCCCATGTAAGAAAGATACCTGTAGTCTGATTGGTGTCAGAATGATAGCCTGTCTGTCTTAAGTTTGACACCTGCTGTACAGAGGTTGTTGCAGAGAAATCCTCCGAATAATCACTATAAGTTTTAATACCATTTAAGGTATAAAAATATCTCAAAGTATATGTGTATATTGTAGCGGGAGTAAGATTTGTAAAGGTATAGTTATAATCTGCAGTCTCATACTTACTTACAGAATCTCCGTGGATAAACGTTATCTCGTAACCTTCTGCTGTGTCTATAGGACTCCAGCTTATAGATATATCTGAGAGCGTGTGTGAGGTGGTCCATGAACTTAAAACTGAGTCGGGAAGTGATAAATCAACTGTATCGTCAGTCTCGTCTGCAGATACCTGTATACATTTAAATGGACTTAATGCGAGCAAGATACTGCATGAAGCTATAATAAGATATTTAAAAATATTTTTAATTTTCATTTTAATCCTCCGTATGTTTTCAGATAGATTTTGCAGAAGTATATTAAAATATAGAGATGGCATTATTTCGTCAGAAAAATTTTTTTTATGATTAATGTGTGCGTTTTTGGTTTGGGTTATTCAGAAGTTTATGCATATATTATGTTTTTGGGAATATATATATTATAAGAGTTAGTACATATATAGGCATTATGGAGTTACTGGAGGTTTTTTTATGTCAAGAACGAAAATTGTTATATTACGAATGAAACAACTTATATACGCTGCAATATTTATAGGGCTTGGCATATTACTTTTGCTGCTGCTTTTTTTTCTGCTCATTCCGGATGGAAAAGACCAGATTGCGATGAAAGAGAATGATAAAAAGCCGGCAGTATATGAAGTGGGGGTGTATGAAAGTCAGATGACACTTGGAGAGGATGTAGTGAAACTTAAGGTATCTCTTGATGAAGATAGGGTAAAGTCAGTTGAACTTAAGGATGTAAACGAGACAGTGTCAGCAATGTATCCACTTATGAAACCGGCAGTAGAAGAAATATCAAATCAGCTTGCCACAGGAATATCTGTGGATGAGGTGGTGCTTTCAAAAGAAGGGCAGTATACGGAGAAAATGATATTGTCAGCAGTAGATGAGGTGGTGGATAAACACAGGGTGAAGGAAGAGTAGGGTGTGAACTTATTTGCTTTTTCAAAGTTACTGTTTTGAACTCATTTCATTAAAGTAGATAGCCGAAAAATAGGAAATATCCACAAAAGGACTGTTGCCAGCAGTTTGCATTTTGAGCAAATTATCGTTGACAAAACATACCCTTCAAGGTATATTATAATTAATCGATCCCACCAAGCCTAGGTAGCTTTGCTACATGCGTAACATGGTGGGCCTTTTGTATTTGTGGGGGTGTTTTATCTAAATTAAGCAGAATACCCCCACCTCAACATTTTCAATGTAGGTGGGGGATGAATGCGTTTTTGTGTAAATTTTTAGATATATTTTACTCGAACGCTTTTTCTTTTAGTAAATATATGATATAATAAATACATAGAGAACATCTCTAAATCTACAGAAAGGAGAAAAATCTATGTATCTTACAGTAAAACAACAGGTTAAACATCTGTCTAAGGAAGATTATAAATCTATCAGGGAATTATGCCATATAGCAAAGAACCTTGCTAATCAGGCTATATATAATGTCAGACAGTATTACTTTACTGAAGGAGAGTTCCTTAAATACGAGA
>JAFPDA010000039.1 GCA_017425575.1 Lachnospiraceae bacterium
GACGGACTAAAAAGTTTACTTTTGATAGATGTAGCCTTAGTAACCCAGAATTTTCCATCTTCTGGAATATACTGCTCCCACGGTAAAGCCTTGGTTCCCTCAAAAAGTTCATCAAATGTAGTAGCCTTAAAACTTCCCACCTTTATAAGTATTCTCTCAGTAGTGCGCAAAAATACATTTGCACGGCAGATAGCATCACTGTCTCCGGTAAAAGTAATCTTTCCATCTTCAACCTTAACAATCTCATACCCAAGATTAAGTATCTCTCTTTTCAAAACAGCCTCAAGTCCAAAATGACAAGGCGCAATAAATTCATATTTTCCCACAATTTTCCTCCATATATTTACTTATAACTAATCACAAACAATAAGCTGTACATCCTAAAATGTACAGCTATTATTTTTATCTACAAATATTGCCAAATCTCAAAAATCCAAATCATCTGTCATTGAATAAAAGAAATCAACTATCTGCTTTATTGTCTCTACAGTTTCTCTTTGATATACTGTCTCTTTTTCAAGATCGTGAGATACATTATTCACTATAAATGCAGTCTCAAGAATACTATCCAAAATCTTGCACAAAATATCAAATGATTCTGTTCTTTGTTCTTCAGTTCCAACTTTCATTATAGCAGCGTGCTCTCTGGCATCACTCAAAAGTGTAACTAACCTGTCTGTAATATTAATAGAATCATACGACATCTGTTCTAAATTGTTTAATGTGTTTTCCATACGTTCTAGAACAAGTTCTGTACTCTCCTCAGTTTCTCTCAATCCCATTATATTACCTCCAGTAACTCATATATACTACTAATCCCTATAATCTTCATACCTTTAAGAGCGTCTGCATCACAGTTTATATTTATACTGTTTACCTTCGGCATTATGCATCTCTCAAATCCAAGCTTTGCCGCCTCTGAAACTCTCTGCCCTGCAAGATTTACTGCTCTTATCTCGCCGACAAGTCCAACTTCTCCAAAACAGATAGTCTTGCTGTCAAATGCCTGATTTTTATAACTTGACAATAATGCTGCCACTATTCCAAGGTCAAGTGCCGGCTCTGTTATCTTCATGCCGCCTGCCACATTTATATATGCATCATATTCTCCCATACGTATACCAATACGTTTTTCAATTACAGCCATAAGAAGATTTACTCTGTTATAATCTGTTCCCGCAGCCGTCCTTCTTGGCATATTAAAATTAGTCTGGCAGACAAGTGCCTGTACTTCAACAAGTATCGGTCTTGTTCCTTCAATCGAACATGTAACCACTGAACCCGATTCATTTTCAGGTTTGCCCTGAAGCATATATTCCGAAGGATTAAGCACCTCTCTGAGTCCATCAGAACGCATCTCAAATACACCAATTTCATTAGTAGAACCAAAACGGTTCTTTACAGCTCTCAAAAATCTGTACGATGCTCCGCCGTCTCCTTCAAAATATAAAACTGTATCTACCATATGCTCAAGTACACGCGGACCGGCAACCACACCCTCTTTAGTGACATGCCCTACTATAAACATAGCTATCTGCATGCTCTTTGCTATTCTCATAAGAATGCCGGTTGCCTCTCTGACCTGTCCAACACTTCCGGGAGCCGAACCTACTTCCTCATGATACATAGTCTGTATAGAATCAATTATAACTATCTCAGGTTTTAAAGATTCTATAGACTCTGCTATTATATCAAGATCTGTCTCGCACAATATATAAAGATTTTCACTAAAATTTCCAAGACGCTCTCCACGCATCTTAATCTGCTTTGGTGACTCCTCTCCTGAAACATAAAGAACCTTTTTTCCAGCATCAGAAAGTTCCCTGCACATCTGTAAAAGCAATGTGGATTTACCTATACCCGGGTCTCCTCCTACCAATACCAGCGAACCAACTACTATACCTCCTCCAAGAACTCTGTCAAGTTCATTGATTCCTGTATATATTCTCTCTTCCTCGCCCGTCTTTACCTCGACAAACTTAGAGGGTTCACTGGATTTTATTTTGCCGGCACCCTCACGCATTCCACTACGTGCCGGCTTTGCAACTGGTTCTTCAACAAATGTATCCCATTCATGACACATCGGACACTGTCCCTGCCATTTAGGAGATTCATAACCACATTCTTTGCAAAAGAAAACCATTTTTTTCTTTGCTTTTGCCATATTATAACTTAACCACCTTAACTTCTATAACCTGACCTGGATCAATCTCAATACTGAGAACAAGTTTTCCACCAAGATTTGTTTTCATCTTTCCAATATTTGTTCCATCTATAAGCACCTCATACTCCTGTTCCGGTTCAAGTTCAAGAGTTACAGATGAATCCTCCCAGCCCTCAACATTAAACTTAATTTCTGTATCATCAGCCTTCATGTTGTTAACAGCAGTTCCAGGCACTGACTCATATATAAAGAGACCGTTTTTCTCAAGTTTTGTAATCTCCTTAAAAGTCTTTACTTTATAAAGGTCTCCTTCATATTCAAAATCAGATAACTTCTGCTTTGTATCAAACTCAAAATTTCCAAAACTAAGTGTCCCATCTTCTTCCTTGCGAATCAATTCTTTTACTACAGCCATCTCTTTTCCTCCTGTTTATCGATAATTTCATCGTTTAATAGTAAATTTGCAGTACATACAAATTTGTATCATATATGTTACTGTTCATTAGTACAAAAACATTGTGAACTGTAACTAATATTTCTAAAAATAAACTACAAAATATTAACTATACAATAGCATATTTTTTAATTTTTTTCTACTACTTTACAACGCAAAAATTTATATTTTCGTCGATACAGTCAATAGCAATTTTATCTCCGGCTTTTATCTCACGAGAAAGGAGTCTGTCTGCAATTTCATCCTCTATCTTAGTCTGGATTGCGCGTCTTATAGGGCGGGCACCATAATTTTTGTCAAAACCGCTCTTGGCAATATACTCAACTGCGGCCTCTGACACTTCAAGAGATATATTCATCTGTGCCATAGTGCGCTTATTAAGACTTGCAAGAAGAATCCTTACAATGTCTTTTATATTTTCCTTTGTAAGCACATGGAATACAAGTATCTCATCAATACGATTTATAAACTCTGGTTTAAATATACGTTTTATCTCTTCCATAACACTTGATTTCATCTTTTTATAATCAGCCTGCTCATCCTCAGCCACGCCAAAACCAAGATGTTTAGGAGCTATTATCTGCTGAGCCCCTGCATTTGAGGTCATTATTATAATAGTATTCTTAAAACTTACTTTTCTTCCCTGTGCATCTGTAACATGACCATCTTCAAGAATCTGAAGAAGAATGTTAAACACATCTGAATGGGCTTTTTCAATCTCATCAAAAAGAATAACCGAGTAAGGATGTCTTCTTACCTTTTCGCTGAGCTGTCCGCCATCTTCATACCCAACATATCCCGGAGGTGAGCCTATCATTTTAGATACACTGTGTTTCTCCATATACTCAGACATATCAACTCTTATTATCTCACTCTCACGTCCAAAAACTGCTTCTGCAAGAGCCTTTGAAAGTTCTGTCTTTCCTACACCTGTAGGTCCCAGGAATAAAAATGAGCCGATTGGACGGTTCGGATCTTTAAGACCTACCCTTCCTCTTCTCACAGCCTTTGATACAGCCTTTACAGCTTCCTCCTGTCCAATTACTCTCTTATGAAGAATCTCCTCAAGTTTTCTAAGTCTTTCAGTCTCCTCTTCTTTAAGCTTCTGAACAGGAATCTTTGTCCAGCTTGCGATAACAGCAGCAACTTCATTCTCAGTAACCTTAGGAACTCCGCCATCTTTTATATCTTCTCTGTTTTTACGGAGACTCTTTATCTTTGCAGCATTTGCTGACTGCTTTCTTTTTATCTCTCCCGCAAGTTCAAAATCTCCTTTTCTTATGGCATCCTCTTTTTCTTTATCAAACTTTATATTTTCCTCTTCAAGAAGCCTTATCTCAGGAGAAGGCACAAACTTTGAAAGTCCTGCTCTCGCGGCCGCCTCATCAATAACATCTATCGCCTTATCCGGCAGGAATCTGTCATTTACATATCTCTCTGTCATATTTACAGCACTGACAATTGCATCTGCTGTAATTTCAACCTTATGATGCTCTTCATATCTGTCTTTAAGACCATTAAGTATAGTTATCGTCTCTTCTGTATCAGGTTCATTAACCTCAACAGGCTGGAAACGTCTCTCAAGAGCAGCATCCTTCTCTATATACTTTCTGTACTCTTCTCTTGTAGTAGCCCCTATAAGCTGAAGCTCACCTCTCGCAAGTGACGGTTTTAATATATTGGCGGCATCTATCGCACCCTCAGCACCACCTGCACCTATAATAGTGTGAATCTCATCTATAAAAAGAAGAACATTGCCCGACACCATTACTTCCTTTATAGCACGCTTAATCCTCTCCTCAAACTCACCTCTGTATTTTGAACCGGCAACCATTCCTGAAAGGTCCAGTGTTAAAACTCGCTTATTCTGAATGTTTTCTGGTATATCACCACTTATTATCTTCTGTGCAAGACCTTCTACAACTGCTGTCTTTCCAACTCCGGGTTCTCCCACAAGACATGGATTATTTTTTGTTCTTCTGCTGAGAATTTCAACAAGTCTTGTTATCTCTTTGTCTCTTCCTACTACAGGGTCAAGTTTTCCTTCTTTTGCATATTCAGTAAGGTCCCTGCTATACTGATCAAGCATAGGTGTAGCAGACTTGCCCCTTTTCCCTCTCTGCATCATATACTCATTTTTTGCACTTGTGACATCCTGTCCTGTAGCAGTAAGCACATCAATATATAACTTCTGGACATTGATTCCCTTTGTATTTAAAACTCTCACAGCTACACAGTCATTCTCCTTTAAAAGAGCTATAAGGATATGTTCTGTTCCCGCAACAGCAGAGCCTAAACGTTCAGCCTCTGCAACACTCTTTTCAATTACACTCTGGGCACGTGGTGTAAATTCTGCCTGTCCAATAACCGTAGCAACATTTCCGACACTCAAAAGTTCCTCTATAAGCTGCTGAATCTTCTCTGTTTCAACACCATTCTCCTGAAGAACTTCCGACGCAACACCTTTTGTTTTTAAAAGACCTAAGAGAATATGTTCTGTCCCAACATAATTATGTCCAAGCGACTTTGCTGTTCTCTCAGCACAGTCAAGTGCCTTTTGGGCACTTTTTGTAAAACGACTTTGCATACTATTCCTCCATTTCTAAAACTTATCATCAAAGCTTCTGCCCTGCCATGCATGACGTTTTCTCCAGTCATCCTCACCCACAGTCGATTTATAACTTTGTTCTGGTTTATCTGATATTTCTGATTCCTCTTCTTCCATGTCATTCTCCGGTAACTCTGATACACCTCTCTTCTCAGAGTTATCCGCTTTCTTTGAAGGTATATCATATACAACATACTCTTTTTCTTTGGATTTAAGAATAACGGATATTATAATTATCACCAGAATCAGACACACTATTACCATTATGGCAATAATATATTTTAATCTCTGGTTTGAAAGCTCAAGTTCACTTTCATCTAATACCGTAGACGAATTTCCTGAAACACTCCTATACCATGACTGAACCTTATTATATGGCAGTATACTGTCACTCTCCTTATCATAGACATAAAACTCTGCACCACTCTTTTCCGTTTCACAGAAAATAAGTAAAAAGTCATGATTTTTATCACTCTCTAAAGCATAGGCATCAATCACATGCCCGCCAAACTTCATCTGTGTCTTTCCAAAACCAGACGGAACATCAGATTTATCAGCATCTACAATAGTATAATCTTTCTTGTCATGTAATACAACATTTCCATCTTTTAATGAAACTGCAATTTCAGATTTAGAAGACTCTGAAATATCGCTGACCTTCCTCTCAACCTTTATTGAAAGTCTGTATGTAGACTGGCCTCCAGACGAATCTGTCACTATGACTTTTATTGTGTTTCTGCCCTCACTTAAGTTCTTATTGCCCTTTACTTTCACCTTTGAATTTATATCTTCTGTGGAATATGATATATCAAGCGATTTTTTATCTGTTCTTACTATACCACTATATCTGAATATCTCTGGTGAAAAATCCGGTGAAAGTTCGACACCTTCCACTTCAAGCTCCTCAAGATAACTGCTTATTACATTTTCTTTATCCTCTGGTTTATCTTTCTTTTTCTCAGGCTTTTTTGTAGCTTTTGGTTCTTCTGTCTGCTGTACCTTCTCCTTTTTTTCCACCATAATTGAAAGTTCATTACTTGAAACTGACATTTGTTCTGAATTTTCCATATCATATATCTCATATGGTGATTTAAGTGCTATCGTAGTACTGCCTTCCCCTCTGGCAATAAATTTAACAGCATATTTTATAGTTTTCTTACCGTCAGTTCTCTCTATATCCGTTAATGAAAATTCATCATCATTGCCACTCATTACATTTCCACCGGTTACATATCTGAGCACACTGTTATCATAGCTGAAATATGCTTTAAAACCACCTATCTCATCTGTTGCATTTACAGTGATATTAACATATACAACATCACCTTTTTCAACTTTTGTACTTTTTGTACTTATGTCAACTGTCGCGCTTGCCGCAGACACAAATCTGTATTCGCCAGCCAGCCAAAGCAGCATAAAAACAGTAAACACAACCATCTTTACCGTTTTTAAGCCACAATGTTTTCTCATTTTCATCATCGGTTTCACTTCCATATGTTTATGATTGTTTTCTGGTAACTTCAATATTATATTTTCTGGTCTTACCACTCTCTGATGTAACTTTTACAGTAAATTTGTTTAAGCCCTCCTCAAGTGACTGCGAACCAGTTCCTACCAGAGTTGAATATGCACTTACTTTTGTAGCCACTATCTTGATATTTTTAACACTGTTATCAACAGTAACTGTATAAGTTTTACTTCCATCATCTCCCAGTTTAAATGGAGAGGTAAATGCATGATTCTTTATGTACAACGTCTGTAAATAATTGTTAGGATTTTTACCTCCTGATGGCACTTCACATGCCTTTTCAGGCATACCCTGATATACCGGAATCGAGAATGTCATCGACATATCTTTGTCAATAGCACCATAAGCTGACACAGTCTTTGTAGCTTCACTGTTTGGTGCTTCAACATTTGACATATACTGATGATTATAAGTATTTTTTGATGTAACATTAAATTTCTCAAGATACAGGGTATTCTGTCCTATATTTATGTAATTTTTGCCTATGTACTGTGCTCCGCCAATTATAGATTTATATCTGTCATTCCATGGTCTGTTATATGTAGTTCCGGTACTCGCCCAGTGAAGACCATTCGCAACTGCTCCTCCAGCAACTGTACTGTTGTTTGCCCCGATATTGTAGAAATTATAAATTCCTTCATAACCGGCAACTTTACCGGATACAGAACTGCTCATAAGCGTTGAATTTATAACAACTTCCTGTTTAACCCTCGACGCAAGATGATATGGACTGACCTTTGATAATTCTGCTGCATTTATAAAAGCTTTAGAATACTTTATCTTTTCATTTTTACCTAACTCACTTTTATATTCAAAAAGTGCCTGATACATAGGAGTATTATTTAATATCTTTTCAACTCCTGCCTGTGTCTGTGTGTTCTGCTGATATTCGAGACATTCAAACTGGAATATTCCTCTCTCATCAAGGAAATTTCTTGGATCCATATAATATTTTACAGCTTTTCTTGATGCAGTAACCCATGTACTTCCATCAAATGGAATATATTTATCCTTAGTCCAGTCATAGGCACCGGCCTCTATGGATTTCCAGTCATAATCTTTATTTACGCTCAGAAGATTAAGTCCTACCGTTGTCTCATTATCTATAACTGTGTCCCAGTTAAGACTTGTATCATAAACCTTAAATTCCCAATACGGATATTTTTCATGCAGTGCAACGAGTGGCGCTATATAACTTTCCGGAAAACCTTGCTTTTTAAGTGCCTCTTTAAATTCTTCAGATGTCATAGCAGAAGGCTTGCTTGTTGGCTTCGGTGTTGCTGTTGCCTTTGGTGTTGCTGTTGCCTTTGGCGTTGCTGTTGCCTTTGGTGTCGCAGTTGCCTTCGGTGTTGCTGTTGCCTTTGGTGTCGCTGTTGCCTTTGGTGTTGCTGTTGCCTTTGGCGTTGCTGTTGCCTTTGGCGTTGCTGTTGCCTTTGGTGTCGCTGTTGCCTCAGGTTCCTTTGTTGCCTCAGGTTCCTTTGTTGCCTCAGGTTCTTTTGTTGTCTCAGGTTTCTTTGTCGCTACCGGAGTTTCATCTTTTACTATCTGAAATTTTACTGAAGAAGCAGGTAAATATCCTTTTACTATACTGTTTCCAACTGTAATTCCCACATGATAATATCTTGTCTTTGAAACTGTCTTTTCATTATAGATAGTGAACTGTCTTCCCTCTCCTATAAGAAGTTTCTTTCCACCATAAGTTACCACGTTTTTTTTGCCGGCATTTTTATATACCGGTGCATTCTGCTTTCCATTCCATATTCCCGGAATGCCTTTAGAATATTTTATAGAAAGTATATCGTAACGTATATAACCTCTCACGGTCTTTCCGTTATATTTAGCCGAGACATAATACCATCTCTTTTTCCCGGAATTTTTCTCACCATGTATTACTACATTTGTACCCTTTTTCAATGAGACAGACTTTCCCGATACCTTTACAGCATCAGAAGATACCACTGGCTTTTTTCTGAATTTTACAGAAGCATTTACTTTTGCATTAACTCCTGTACATACATTTTCCATCTGTACCTTTACATATTTTGCAGATACATACCCGTTAAGATTCTTACCATTATGTTTAAAGCTTATATGATACCAGCCCTCATTTTTTCCTATAATAGTAACTCTCATCTCATCAGATAAAGTTACTGTAGTCCCACCTGATTTTAATATGTCATAAGATGTTCCGGGTCCACTCCTCACATTAAGAAAATCATCAACAACTATGACACCTATCGCATTTGCCTGAACATCCTTCTCTTTCATGTAGCCTGCCGTAAGTATCATGGCAAATATAACCATAATACCCATGCAGAGTAATCGTTTGTACTTCGCTGTCAAATTTCTGTCACTCCTTATTTTATAAGTTCTTTAAGTTCATCAATATCAAATTTGTAATGCGAATTACAGAACTGACAGTTTACCTCTATTGGTTCACCATCATCTATCATCTCCTGAATATCCTTACGGCCTATACTTGCAATCGCTCTTGATACTCTTTCTTTTGAACAGTTACACTTATACTGTGCAGGAATATTATCCATTATCTGAATATCAAATCCTTTTAATATCTCCTCAAGAAGCTGCTCTGGTGTCATTCCCTTTTCAAGCATCTCTGTGACTGAAGTGATATTTTTAAGATTTTCTTCAAGTTTATCTATAACCTCATCCTCTGTATTTGGCATTACCTGAATTATAAATCCACCTGCCTGCTTTACAAAGTTTTCTTTGTCCATAAGCACCCCAAGTCCTACAGACGAAGGTGTCTGCTCTGAAGTAGCATAATAATATGTCAGATCTTCTGCTATCTCTCCTGAAACAAGATGTGTCTGTCCATTGTATGGCTCTTTCATTCCTATATCTTTTATAACATTGAGAAATCCCGGTCCTAACGCACCAGATACATCAAGTTTACCCTGTGCATTTGGTGGCAGTATTACATCAGGATGTATAACATAACCTTTAACATTTGCATTCGAATCAGCAGTTACTGTTATTCCTCCAATCGGGCCGCCACACTCAATCTGAAGCGTAAGCACATCCTTTTCACCCTTCATCATGCTTCCCATCATGCTGGCAGCTGTCAAAAGTCTTCCTATCGCAGCAGTTGCAACCGGGCTTGTATTGTGAATCTTTCTTGCTTCCTCAACCATATTTCTGCTTGTAATTGCAAACGCCCTCAACTGATGGTTCGCCGCTGTCGCACGAACTATATAATCTCCATTCATATTTTCCTCCATTCTGCCTCAAATACTGATGGCATATATTTTTTTAATCTAAATTTCTTCTTGCAACAAAATACAGTCTCTCACTGCATTCTGAAGGCTCATTTTTTGTAAAAGCCTCATATATATTCAAAAGCTCAAGACCTGCCCTCTCAAGTTCCTGCTTTACAAATTCTTTTTTATA
>JAFPDA010000004.1 GCA_017425575.1 Lachnospiraceae bacterium
AATGATAAAGGTAATAATTTCCAGGAGGCAGAGGCAATTGATGATTCTGATGGAGGATATCTTGTGAAATTCCAGCCTGTAGAGATGAATGCGGTATCTACAATTCTTACTACTTCTATATATATTACAGATGAGGAGCATGTAAAAGAAGAGTCAGAGATGGCAGATGTTAAGAAGGTGTATATTCATAAAAGTGATATTTTCCTTGTGAAAGAAGAAGAAAAAAGTGATGGAAGTATAGAGGAAAAATATGTACCACTTGCAGATGGAGATTTGACAGAAAGTATAGATACTTCTAACAATAATAAAGTATGGATAACTGGTCTGAAAAATGGCGAGACTTATGCCATAAGGTATCCTAGAAAATATCTCTCAGTTAGTGAAAACAATGATAGAATTCTACCAAGAGTGAAGTTTGATATTAAGAATGACAAAGCTAAAGATAGTAATACTACAACGCTTACTATGAGTTCTATACCTTTGTTTGAGCTTGATTAGGTATTTGATTTATAGAAATACCTGTTATATTAAAATTGATAAACTCCCTTGCGGTTAGATAAGTGAAATGATAAAAACACTTATCTGGCTGGAAGGGAGTTTTTCTTTATATGAAAGATAGAATTTATGCCGCTTAAGCGGTCGCGTTCTGTGCGAGCGTTTTGCAAGTAAAATTCTTTGATTGTCCGACTATGCTTTTTGAGAAACATATGAAATAAAAGGTTTACAAATGACTATTCATATGATAAGTTTGATATGTAACTTAAAATGATATATGTAAATTGTGATAGCCGATTTCACAAAACAACAAAAGTGTATTTATAGGAAAGGCGAAAGATGGGCGAAAAAGACATAACAGAGAAATTGCTGGAGGATTATCCGGACGTATTTGCCGACATATTCAATGTACTTGTTTTTAATGGCGAGAGGCGCATAAAGGAAGATGAACTCTCCGAAAGTATAGTTCATTCACAGTACAAGGCAGAAGATGGCAGATTACATGAGATTGAGAGAGATGTAACTAAAAAATGGCTTAAAAATAATGTCTCGCTGTCGATGTTTGGAATCGAAAACCAGACAGCAGTGGAAAAATTTATGCCGCTGAGAGTTATGGGATATGACGGGGCATCATACAGGTCACAGTTACTTAATCTGGAATCAGAGAAAAGAAAATTGCAAAAATTGAGAAATGAGGGTAGAATAACAGAAAAAGAATATGCTTCAAAAATAACAAAAGCATACGATGATATATGCCCTGTTATAACGATCGTGTTATATTTTGGAACAGAGAGACACTGGAATGAATCAGATACTTTGAAAGGAATCTTAGATATACCCGAAGGTTTGGAGAAATTTGTAAATGATTACAGGGTACATATATTTGAGATAGCATGGCTGTCAGAAGAACAGATAGACATGATGACAAGTGACTTTAAGATTGTTGCAAAACTTTTCAGGGATAAAAGGCTTGGTCTGAATAATATCGAGAGAGATACCACCAAAATAACTCATATAGATGAGATACTGAAGCTTTTGAAAGCAGTTACCGGAGATGTCAGATACACAGATATATTAAAATATGATGGTTATAAGGAGGCGGAGAATATGTGTGAATTGCTTGACAGACT
>JAFPDA010000040.1 GCA_017425575.1 Lachnospiraceae bacterium
GGCGGTACGCTTGCAACTGTACCTTCAAGTATTTAAAGGAGAGCCTGCTGAACACCTTCACCCGATACATCACGTGTAATAGATACGTTTTCTCCCTTGCGGGTAATCTTATCTATCTCGTCTATATAAATAATACCATGCTCTGCTCTTTCCATATCAAAATCAGCTGCCTGAATAATCTTAAGCAGAATATTCTCTACGTCTTCACCGACATATCCAGCCTCTGTAAGCGCTGTTGCATCAGCAATAGCAAATGGTACATTTAAAATCTTAGCAAGGGTCTGAGCCAGAAAAGTTTTTCCTGAACCAGTTGGTCCAATCATCATAATATTACTTTTCTGAAGTTCAACGTCCATACTCTTTCCCGAAAGAACTCTCTTGTAATGGTTGTATACTGCCACAGACAATACTTTTTTGGCATCGTCCTGACCTACAACATATTCATCAAGAAATTCTTTTATTTCCTTAGGTTTGAGAAGATTTATCTCAGTCTCATTATCGTAATTTTCTTCATCAAAACCAACTTCTTCATCCATAATCTCTGAACAAAGTTCTATACACTGATCACATATATAAACGCCAGGTCCTGCAATAAGTTTGCGGACCTGATCCTGTGTTTTACCACAAAAAGAGCATTTAAGCTTTATTTCATCTTTTTTTCCTGCCATATTTTAACCTCATGCATACAAACTATTTTCTATTTGTGACAATTTCATCTATAAGACCATATGCCTTTGCTTCTTCAGCATTCATATAATTATCTCTCTCTGTATCAATAGCAATTTGCTCAAGGCTCTTTCCTGTATTTGCAGCAAGTATCTCATTTAAGCGGCTTCTTGTCTTTAATATCTGCTCTGCCACAATACGAATCTCGGTCTCCTGACCACGAGCTCCACCTGAAGGCTGATGTATCATAACCTCAGCATTTGGAAGAGCAAATCTCTTTCCTTTTGCTCCACCTGCAAGAAGGAATGCTCCCATACTTGCAGCAAGTCCCATACATATTGTTGAAACATCACATTTAATATAATTCATTGTATCATATATAGCAAATCCTGCACTTACAGAACCACCGGGACTGTTTATATAGAAATGAATATCTTTCTCTGAATCCTGTGATTCAAGGAAAAGCAGCTGAGATACTATAAGACTTGCAACATCATCATTCACTTCACCTGTAAGGAAAATAATTCTCTCCTGTAAAAGTCTTGAGTAAATATCATAAGAGCGCTCTCCGCCACTTGTCTTTTCAATAACATATGGTATACTATATCCCATTCTTTCACGACCTTTCAATAATCTTATTTTAATAGATAAAACAACGCCAACCAGCTACACCAACTAATTGATGCAGCTAAGCTGGCGCCAACTGACTATTTTATTATTTCTCAACTGCTGAATCTACTACTAAATCAACTGCTTTCTGTACTGCAAGATCAAGACTGATCTGTTTCTTCTCATTATCTCCAACAAGCTCTTTGAACTTGTCTGCTTCCATCTGATACATAGCAGCCATTTCTTCAATCTCTTTGTTTACATCTTCATCAGATATCTCGATATTTTCTGCTGCAACAACAGCCTCAAGAACAAGACGGCTCTGGATGCGCTTAAGAGCCTGTGGTTTAAGCTCATCAATCATCTTCTGCTGTGTCATTCCTGTAAACTGCATATACTGCTCAAGTGAAAGACCCTGACTCTGGATTCTCTGTGCAAACTCCTGTGCCATCTGACGTGTCTGCATATCTACCATTGGCTCAGGTATTTCCATCTGTGCATTGTCAATAATCTTTCCGATTACAGTCTCTTCTTTCTCTCTCTTAAGTGCAGCTTCTTTGTTTTCAAGAAGTTTGCTCTTTAAGTCATTCTTATACTCATCAAGTGTATCGAAGTCAGATACATCCTGTGCAAAATCGTCATCAAGCTCAGGAAGCTCTTTAACTTTAATCTCATTGATTTTAACTTTGAATACTGCTGGCTTGCCCTGAAGTTCTTCTGCCTGATATTTCTCTGGGAATGTAACATTTACTTCAACTTCATCACCGATGTTCTTTCCAACAAGCTGATCCTCAAAGTTGTCAATAAATGAATGAGAACCAAGAACTAATGTATAGTTTTCAGCCTTTCCACCCTGGAACTGCTCTCCGTCTACATATCCGTCAAAGTCGATAACTACTGTATCACCATCCTGTGTAGCTCTGTCATCAACTGTAATCATACGAGAGTTGCTCTCTCTTACTCTGTCGATTTCTGCTGTAAGCTCTTCATCTGTAACTTCAGCTGTCTTCTTCTCTACTTCGATTCCTTTATAATCACCAAGTGTAACCTCTGGTTTAGTAGCTACAGTTGCTGTAAAGATAAATGTCTTATCCTTCTCAATCTGCTCAACTGCGATTTCTGGCTGAGAAACAATCTCAAGTTCACTCTCTTTTGCAGCATTCTCGTAAGCATCAGGAATGATAATGTTTGCAGCATCCTCATAGAATATACCTGCACCATACATTTTCTCAATCATAGCGCGAGGAGCTTTACCTTTACGGAAGCCTGGCATTGCTATTCTGTTTCTATTTTTCTTATATGCTTTGTCAATGGCAGCATTGAATTCCTCTGCAGAAACTTCAATTGTAAGCTTTGCCATACTCTTCTCTAACTTTTCTACCTGTACACTCATCTTATTATTTCCTCCTTATATTACACGAGATATTCTCCCGTAATTCACCATTTCAATAATATAGCATAAACACTCTAATAAAATCAATGTTTTTTACTATATTTTATAGTTTTTTATTATATATTCGTATTTTCTGCTAACTTCTGCCAGCTCTTGCATACTTTCAAAAGGTTACTCAACCACATGATTATTCCTTTTAAGTACATCTATAACCTGGTCAACATACTTCTCACATAGTTCCTGTGTCTCGGCTTCAACCATAACTCTTATAACAGGCTCTGTTCCACTCTCTCTTATAAGAATTCTTCCATTTTCACCAAGCAGTTTCTCTACTTCTTCCTTTGCAGCAATAACATCCGGGTCACTGTTTGCGGCCGGCTTATCAGCAACACGCACATTTTTCAAAAGCTGTGGATATATCTTTAAATTCTTGCGCAGTTCAGATAATTTAGCTTTCTTCTCAAGCATAACTTCCATAAGCATAAGAGATGTGAGAACACCATCGCCGGTAACAGCATATTTGCTAAAAATAATGTGACCTGACTGCTCCCCGCCAAGAGAATGACCATTCTCCATCATATTTGCATTTACATATTTATCTCCAACTGCTGTCTTCTCATACTTGATTCCAGCCTTGTCAAATGCTTTATAAAGACCAAGATTTGACATTACAGTAGTAACTACTGTGTTGTTGTTAAGTTCTCCCTTTTCCTTGAGATAACAACCACATAGATAGAGAATGGCATCTCCATCTATAATCTCACCCTGGTCATCCACAGCAAGACATCTGTCTGCATCTCCATCATAGGCAAAACCTATATCGAGATTTTTCTCTTTTACATATCTCTGAAGATTTTCAATATGTGTCGAACCACAATCTTTGTTTATATTTGTTCCATCCGGCTCCATACCTATCGCATATGTCTTTGCTCCAAGTGCATCAAACACACCTTTTGCAACTGAGTAAGAAGATCCGTTTGCACAGTCAAGACCTACTCTTGTATTCTTAAACGAACGTGTTGCAAGCGACATAAGATATCCTATATATCTGTGACGTCCAACTGCATAATCCACTGTACAGCCAATATTCTCTCTTGTAGCAAAAGGAATTGTATCTTCCTCGCTGTCTATGTATTCTTCTATCTTTTCTTCTATCTCAGCCTCAAGCTTATGACCATTTCCATTGATTACTTTTAATCCATTATCATAGTATGGATTGTGGCTTGCTGAAATCATAATACCACAGTCAAAATCCTCTGTTCTGACAACATAAGATACACTAGGGGTAGGTGTAACATGTAAAAGATATACATCAGCTCCACTGGCTGTAAGTCCCGAAGATAAAGCATCTTCAAACATATAACTTGATCTTCTTGTATCTTTTCCTATAACAATTCTGGCTTTATGCTCCTGTCCATAATACCATCCCAAAAAACGACCTACTTTATATGCATGAACAACATTCAAGTCAACGTTTGCCTCTCCACGAAAACCATCTGTTCCAAAATATTTCATTATAAAATCCTCCATGTCCTTTTCAAACATATTTCATGTCTTGTTTTGCAAGGCACAACTTCTTTCATAATATCATATACTTTTCTCTAAATCAACATTTGTATGTACTTTTCAAAATAACTGGTATTTTTTGGTAAATAACCTTTATAATATGTCACTTTTAGGCTTTTAAGTATTATATATGTCATATGTTGTTTACTTTCTTGCTAATATAAAATTGTTTTATCCAAAACAATCTATTTAAGGAGGTTCATGATGAACGAATACAATACTAAAGATAATTTTATACATGACAGTAAATCCCTCGGATTAAGAATTGCCGTTCTTAGAGAAAGAAAACAAATAAGTGCAAGACAGTTAAGCTATGATATTGGGCGCAACAAAAACTATATAAACTCTGTCGAATCCGGCAAAGCCTATCCATCAGTACCTACCCTGATGTCAATTTGCAAACAGCTTGATATTTCTTTAAAGGATTTCTTTGACCCTGAGTTCAGAAACAACTGCTCACACATTAATTCAGACAACATGTTCAGTCAGTTAACACCTGAACAGTCATTCTATCTCAAAAACCTTATAGATGATCTTATAGAAAAAAATAAACTTTCATCCTAATCACCGCAAAAATGACAACTTTCCTTTCTATTTGAAAGTACATCAAAACCATATCCATTTGATTTAAGTTCATTTATAACTTTTTCAAGAGACTCAAGGGTTTTCTTATTTACACAGGAGTCATGCATAAGGATAACAGGTTCATTATATTTATAACAATCCTTCTTTATATTTTTCATTATAGAATCCACTGTCGGACACCCCACGGAATCCTCTGCACTTACATTCCAGTCTGCATATTCAAGTCCCTGTTTTTTCAAATCATTTACAACCTGTGACTTGAAATTTTTAACATAATTATTAGAGCTCCCCCACGGAAATCTCATCACTTTTGCCTTGTATCCAAACTTTTCTTCAAGCATATATCCCGTTTTCTCAATCTCCTCCATACATTTCTCCTTACAGGAATACATTTTCCCTGCATCATGTGTATATGTATGAATCCCTATCTCATGACCATCTTCAATCTCCCTTTTTATAATATTCTCCATATCCTCTGTAATCTGTGAGCCTATAACAAAAAAAGTAGCCTTCACCCCTTCCCTCTCAAGAATATCAAGATACTGCTTCGTAAGACAGCTCGGACCATCATCAAAAGTTATATAGGCTGTCTTTTTCTGTTCAGTTTTGCATCTTTCTACATCAGACATCGTCTCTCTGATAGTATTTTTTTCAAACATCATGCACAATATAAGCAGTACAACAGCCGCAATTCCTGATAAAATTCGTTTTGCCATAAAATCCTCCACATATGAAGCAATAATTCACATTCTAATATATGAATAAAATTTTATGTTATTCTTAGTAAC
>JAFPDA010000041.1 GCA_017425575.1 Lachnospiraceae bacterium
AAGTTATTCCAAATTATGCTAAAAAAGGTGTACAACCACACTATCACAAGAATACAACAAAACTATTGAAAGTGCCGAAAATACAGTAAAATCAAGCATTTCAGGAGGTTTAATATAGATGGTACGAGTTCTATTCATCTGTCACGGCAATATCTGCCGCAGCACAATGGCACAATTTGTATTTCAGGATATGATAAACAAAAAAGGTCTTACAGACCGGTTTTATATTGATTCAAAAGCGACAAGTACAGAGGAAATAGGAAATGGACCTCACTATGGAACAGTCAGGAAGCTTAATGAAGTGGGAGTACCTGTTCTTTCACACAGGGCATCGCAGATGAAGCGTTCTGATTATGACAACTATGATTATATAATAGGTATGGATCAGTGGAATTATAAAAATATGAACAGGATTCTTGGTGCAGACCCGGATGGCAAGGTTAGTCTTTTGCTTGACTTTACAGATTCTCCCAGAGATATAGCGGATCCGTGGTACACAGGCAATTTTGATATGACATATAATGATGTTATGGAAGGCTGCACAGCATTTTTGAATTATCTTAAGGATAATGGTGAGATTTAAATCGTCATTATAAATGATTAAAAATGCAAGAATATTGCTCGAAAAAAATCAAAAATTAAATGGAATATATTCTATAATAGGAATATAATAAAACAGACGCGTAACCGATTGCGCAAAGCGTGGAAACAGTCACATAAATGTGAAGAGATGGAGGGCAGTATGAAAGATATTATTATGAAGAAATTTGCTGAGGTTTTTGGTGATGCTGAGGGTGCGGAAGCTTTCTTTGCTCCGGGCCGTGTAAATCTTATCGGAGAGCATACAGACTATAATGGTGGACATGTGTTTCCATGTGCGCTTACTATTGGTACATATGCTGTTGCACGTAAGAGAGCAGACAGAAAGCTTCGTTTTTATTCAATGAATTTTGAGAGTCTTGGTGTTATTGAGTCAAGTCTTGATAATCTTAAACCAGAGAAAGAGGCAGAGTGGACAAACTATCCCAAGGGAGTTATGTGGGCTTTTTTAGAGAAGGGATACAAGATTGAGAATGGTTTTGATATTCTTTTAAATGGAAATATTCCAAATGGCTCAGGTCTTTCTTCTTCTGCGTCGGTAGAGGTTGTTACAGGATATATATTAAGTGAGTTGCTTGGACTTGGGGTATCAAATCAGGAGCTTGCTATTATTGGTCAGTTCTCAGAGAATAATTTTAATGGTGTAAACTGTGGTATAATGGATCAGTTTGCCATAGCAATGGGAAAAAAGGATAATGCCATTTTTCTTGACACATCTGATTTATCTTTTGAGTACGCTCCAATTAAACTTGATGGTGCAAAGATTGTTATCTCATGCAGCAATAAAAAGCGTGGGCTTGGCGATTCAAAATATAATGAGAGACGTGCAGAGTGCGAGGAAGCACTCAGAGAGATTCAGACCGGAATGGGCATCAATACACTTGGGGACCTGAATGAGGAGCTGTTTGAGCAGATTAAGATGGCAATAAAGGATGAAGACCGCAGAAAGAGAGCTAAACATGCAGTATATGAGAATCAGAGAACTATAAAAGCAGTTGATGCACTTAAGAATAATAATATAGAGCTTTTTGGACAGCTTATGAATGAATCTCATGTTTCGCTCAGGGATGATTATGAGGTTACAGGTGTTGAACTTGATACTCTTGTTGAGGAGGCATGGAAGATTGACGGAGTTATCGGTTCGAGAATGACAGGTGCAGGTTTTGGCGGATGCACTGTAAGCATTGTAAAAGATGAGGCTGTTGATGAGTTTATTGCTAAGGTTGGACCAGCTTATGAGGAGAAGATAGGTTATGCAGCTGATTTCTATGTAGTTGAGATAGGTTCAGGTCCATGCAGGTTATAAGATAACTATATATAGTGAATATAAAGAGAGCCATTACATTAGTATGACCAATATAATGTAATGGCTTTTTTGTGTCATTAGTGTGATGTAACAATAGATAAACCAGTGATATGTAATCTTGATGATAATATTGTAATGTGGTAAAATAATAAGTATTATATAGATATGGAGGCACTTATGAATTGGAATTATGACTTCTGTATAGCTTCAATCGTGGCATTTATTGTTTTAGTCATATACCATTACAAGATTGAAGAAGAAAAAATCCTTACAAATAGCCTTTATGGAGTACTTGTCGTACTAACACTTATTAGTTGTATCACGGATTTTCTGTCTGGGAAAATACTTACAGTATATTTTAAGGATGTAGTATGGCTTAATTATATTGGACTGGTAGTGTATTTTGTGTTTCAGCATACGATACCATATGCGTATTTTATATATTTTCAGGCAGTTGTACATAAATGGGAGGTTATTGACAGAAAAGTATTTAAGTGGGCAGTACCTTATATTATAGAGATGTTATGTATAGTGACGAGTCCTTTTACAGAGCAGGTGTTTAATTATGACAGTTCCGGATATTCAAGAGGTATACTTATGAATTTTATATCAGTTATAAGTTTGTTGTATATGGCAACACCGGTTGTTATAGTGATAAAAAATAAAGAGCAGAATAAGAATTACAGGTTTATAGCATGGACATTCTGTTCTGTATCAACAATAGTTGTTGTTTTACAGCTTGTGTTTACAGAACTTATTGTTATAAGTGCAGGAGCAGCTCTCTGCTGTTTTATAATGCAGCTTGTGCTTCAGAATCCGCATATGGTATATGAGGCAAACAAAAAGGAAATTGCTGCAAGGCATATGGCGGAGGAAGCTAACAAAGCTAAGAGTACCTTTCTTGCAAATATGTCACATGAGATAAGGACACCTATGAATGCAATATGTGGTATGGCTGATATGCTTGAGCGGTGTAAGATGCCCGATTCTGAGATGGAGTATGTCCAGACTATTCAGGTTGCGTCAAGAAGTCTTTTGAGGGTTATAGATGACATACTTGATTTTTCTAAGATAGATGCGGGCAAGGTTGATATTATACCGGTTGAATACAGACTTGATGAGCTGTTAAGAGGCGTTGAAAATATCATTGCCGCAAGAGTACATAGTAAAGATGTAAAATTTGAGATAAATATAAAACCTAATACTCCCCTGAGAATGTGTGGTGACAGTGATAAGATACACCGTATTCTTATAAATATCCTGGGGAATGCTATTAAGTTTACAGAAAAAGGCAAGATAATTTTAAATGTAGACCATGTAGATTTGCCGGAAAATAAAGTCCAGCTTATATTTAGAGTTGCTGATACCGGCATAGGAATAAAGAAGGAAGATATAGAAAAGTTATTTAACCAGTTTAGTCAGGTTGATGCTATGAGAAACCGTAAGCGAGAAGGTACAGGCCTTGGTCTGGTGCTTTCTAAAGGGCTTGCCAATCTGATGAAGGGTGATATTTCAGTTGTGAGTGAGTATGGCGTTGGAAGTACATTTACTATAACACTTGAACAGGAGATAGTTGAGAGGATTCCTGCTCAGATTAAGGACATTAGTGATTATATTATTTTTCTGTACGAAGAAGATTATAATGACAGGTGTCATATCACAAGGATACTTGAACAGATAGGAGTAAAAAATGTAATTATTGATGATATCAGTGAGATAAACATTGATATGTTTAATAAATATGGTGTTACCAATAAAGTGCTTTTGTATAACTATGAGCAGTTTGTAAATCATGGAATGAAGTTGTATCCGGGCATACAGAATATTGCTATTACTGAGTATTATACAGTCATGCAGAATGATGAATATGGAATTTCATACATACGAAGACCTTTTGATATATTTAAACTGTATAAAGTTATATTTGAGAATGAAACAGAAGAAACAAGACAAAAGAAGACACTGGAAAAAATAGCGTTGAAAAACATTCATGTAGCTATTGTGGATGATAACAGGGTAAATCTTAAAGTAGCAGCCATGCAGTTTAAGGAGATGGGAGTTATTGCAGAGATGTTTACAAGTGGAC
>JAFPDA010000042.1 GCA_017425575.1 Lachnospiraceae bacterium
GGAAGTAATAAGGCAGAAGAAGTTTTTATTACGGACAAGGAAATTGGTGATGACGAAAACCTGACTGGAAGAAAACAGGAATTTTCGGGAAGCACCCAGAGTACAGGCAAGAAAGGGCAGGGAAGCACAGGAAGTAAAGCTTCACTTGATTCGGTAATAGGTGATTACAGCGACAGAGCTTATGCAAGAGTTGATAATGATGAAGTTCCGGCATCTATGAAGGACGTAGTAAAAGAATATTTTAGCAGTTTTGAGGAATAGTTTAGAGAGGTATAAGGATATGGCTGATAGAGAAGAAGTTGAAGAAATGTTGTTAAAAATGAGACAGTGTGAGGAGGAGATTGGCAAGGCAATCATTGGTCAGAGAGAAGTTGTCCATGAGATAATGCTTGCGATACTTGCAGATGGAAATGTTTTGCTTGAAGGTGTACCGGGACTTGGAAAGACACAGCTTGTCAAGACAATATCAAGAGTTCTTTCATTGTCATTTTCAAGAATACAGTTTACACCTGACCTTATGCCAGCCGATGTCACAGGTACAAATATTATAGTCAGGGAGAATGATAACAATGTGTTCAGGTTTGAGGAAGGGCCTGTGTTTGCCAACATTGTACTTGCAGATGAGATAAACCGTGCCACTCCAAAGACTCAGGCGGCTATGCTTGAGGCAATGCAGGAAAAGACAGTTACCGTAGGAAAACACACATATAAATTACCTTCGCCATATATTGTGCTTGCCACTCAGAACCCTATTGAAAATGAGGGAACTTATCCATTGCCGGAGGCACAGCTTGACAGGTTTATATTTAAGATAAATATGGATTTTCCGACTCTTGATGAATTAAAAAGTATAATGGACATAACCGTTACCAACAAAAAAGTCGAGCTTGATAAGATTTTGAATGAAGAATATATAATCAGAATGAGAGAGCTTATAAGAGACATACCGATGGCAGATGCCGTTCAGGAGTATGCTCTTAAGATTGTAATAGGTACTCATCCGGAGCTTCCGGGTGCGTCTGATGAAGTGAAAAAATATCTCAGTGCAGGTGCAAGTCCAAGAGCGGCACAGGCGATTTTTCTTACTGCGAAGGCGAAAGCTTTTCTTGATGGCAGATACAATGTATCTTTTGAGGATGTTGAGAGTGTGGCATTACCTGCACTCAGACACAGGGTTATTCCTGGATTTGAGGCAGTGTCAGACGGAATAAGTGTAGATGATATTCTTATAAAAATGATAAGCAAAGTTGAAAAGTAGGGTTGCTTAAGGCAAAATCAAATAGTTTTGCAGTTGTTCAAAAAATGAGGATTTGTTATGGAAGAAAAAATTTTTGACGGGGCTTTTTTCAGGGGGCTTAGCAGGATAAGACCTATAAATAATATAACTCTTCAAAGTGGAAGAAGTGGTATAAGAAAGTCTTCTGCAAAGGGCAGCAGTGTAGAGTTTTCAGACTTCCGCGAATATATTCCGGGGGATGATATAAGAAGAATAGACTGGAATACTTACGGGCGTACAGAGAAATTGTTTGTAAAACTTTTTCGCGATGAGAGAGAAGCATATTATTCGGTGCTTATCGACTCAAGCAAATCCATGGATTTCGGTGAAGGGAAAAAGGCTGTATGTGCACTCAGAATGGCAGGGGCATTTGCCTATATGGCTCTCAATAATCTTGACAGAGTAAGGCTTGCCATGCTTAAAAAGGATAAAAATATACTGAGCAATGGAATGTCAGGTATGCAGGCTTTTAATAAGGCTGTCAGATGGCTTGAAAATGTTACTTTTGATGGGGAGACAAAACTTCTTAAAGCAGTAAAGCGGGTGCAGTTTACCCAGAAAGGAATAACCGTAATAATTTCTGACTTTTTTACTTATGGAATTTCTGAAAAAAATATGGCTGAACTTGACGAGCTTGTCAGGTATCTGAGATACCAGAAACAGGAGGTAATACTTGTTCATGTTATGCTCCCGGAGGAGAGAGAACCAGTGCTTGAAGGTACTTTAGCACTTACAGACTGTGAGACCAAAGACAAAATAAATGTAACAGTTACGGGAAGACTTTGTCAGGAATATAAAAAGGTGTTTGAAAGATTCTGCAATTCTATTGAGGAGACAGCAAAACGTTATCAGGCACAGTATATAAAGGTCAGTACAGATGAGACACTGGAAAAATTTATATATCGTGGTCTTAAAATGGGACAGTTGCAGAATTTTTAAGTATAGATGGGAGTGATTAGATGGTATTTACAAGGCTGTGGCCAATGATATTTTTAATAGCCATACCGGGTATTATTCTTTTGTATATTTTGAAGCAGAAGACAAGGGAAGAGGAGATATCGGCTATAAATCTCTGGAAAACAGCATATATGAATGTACAGGCATCTACTCCCTGGGAAAAATTCAGAAATAATATACTGATGTACCTGCAGATATTATTGATGATTCTGCTTATACTTGCACTTATGTCACCGTATATTGCAGACAGAAATTCAAGTGGAAGTAATGTGCTTATACTTATAGACAACAGTGCGAGTATGGGTGGAATATATTCCTCAGATACTACAAAACTTGAAGAAGCTAAAAGTCAGGCAGTAGACTATGTGAGAAAGAATAACGAATCAAAATACACAGTTATAGCTTCGGCAGGAAGTGCTGTCTCTGTTATATCTTCTTCAAATGATACTGCCAGTGTTGTTGATGCGATAGAGAATATAAGTCAGACAGACGAGGCGGGTTCGCTTGACAGAGGAGTTGCATTTGCACAGTCTCTGGCTGGACTTTGGAAAGATTACAGCTGTATCGCCTTTACCGACTCGGATGCAGACCTCAATAATATAGAGGGTGATGTGGTTTCATTATGCACAGATGGTGAAAATGCCGCTATATCAGTGCTTAGCCATACCGAGAAGGAAGATGGCAGTATAAGTGTAATGGCATATGTAAATAACTACGGAGACAGCAGTCTGTCAACTGAGATTTCTCTTTATATTGGTGAGAAGATATATGATATTCAGAAAGTAGAGATTTCACCGGAAGATGGCAGGGAAATTTATTTTAAAGATA
>JAFPDA010000043.1 GCA_017425575.1 Lachnospiraceae bacterium
CAGGCAGTATAGTTTTGTCATCTGTGAGAGCTGTGCCGTCTAAATCTGTTATGATAAGTTTTGGATTAAACATATTTGTTACCTCGTTTTATAAAGAAGGGTTGCCACACTAAGTTAAAATAATACAGGATAATTATACTGCAAAAAATTTCTTAGAGGGGCAACCCTTTTAATTATATGTATTC
Organism: Lachnospiraceae bacterium; assembly: GCA_017425575.1. GTDB lineage: Bacteria > Bacillota > Clostridia > Lachnospirales > Lachnospiraceae > Butyribacter. Next base: position 186 of record JAFPDA010000043.1, read on the forward strand.
TCGGAATCGCTCTTGTTCAAGAACAAAGAAACTCTGAGACAGTACGGTGTTCACAATGACTATTACTGATTACTGAGTTCAGTAAGTTCTTTTAACATCTTTGGAAATTCTGTTTCCATAGTTTCGTCGGAGAACTGGCAGGTTCCAACCTTCTTATGTCCACCACCATTGTATTTAAGCATGAGGCTTCCTACATCGAGAGTAGCAGTTTTGTTGAGAATGCTGTAACCTACAGCAGCGCTGCAGCCTTTTCCACCACGACCGCTTACAATCCATGCAGAAATATTCTGCTCAGGATACATGCTGTATATCATAAAGCGATTTCCTGAGTAAATAGGGTCTACACCGCGAAGGTCTGAGATAATAAGTTTTCCATCTACTACTGTGTGTTCTTTTACCATAGCTTTGAATTTTTCTGTCTGCTCAAAATATGTATCGATTCTTTCCTTAACATCAGGAAGTGCAAGGATTTCGTCTGTAGTCATTGTGCGGCAGGCATCGATAAGTTTTTCCATAAGCTGATAGTTTGAGATGGTAAAGTCGCGCCAGCGTCCAAGACCTGTACGTGGGTCCATAAGGAATCCGATAAGAATCCAGCCTGTAGGATTCTGGATTTCATCTATAGTAAGGTTGCCGGAATCTACCTTATCAACGGCTTCCATCATATCATCAAACTGTGGAAATCTTTCCTTTCCACCATAGTATTCATATATGATTCTTGCGCATGAAGGTGTGATACGGCTCTCGCCTTTATATTTGCCTTCGAGTTCAAGTCTTTCATGCTCACTTGAGTGGTGGTCAAACCATAAGCCACAGCCTTCTACAAAGGGAACGTTTGCCAGACAGTCATTTTCATTAACCTCTACAAGACCATCCTGTAAATCCTTTGGATGTGCAAATTTCCAACTGTCAATAATTCCGGCTTCTTTAAGAAGTGCGCCACATGCAAGTCCGTCGAAATCAGAACGTGTTATTAATCTCATTATAATTTTCCTCCTCTTTGTAAACCTTAGATTACCATACTATTATAAGTGGAAATGGTAAAAATTTTCAACCTTATTTTTTATCTTTTTACTGATGATATGTCTGAAGGAAATCAGCAAGTTTGTTTGCAGATTCTTCAAGAACAGAAAGCTGAGGGAGATATACGATTCTGAAATGGTCGGGACTTCCCCAGTTAAAGCCACTTCCCTGTACAATCAGAACCTTTTTCTCGCGGAGAAAATCAAGGGCAAACTGTTCATCATTTAATATGTTGAATTTCTTTATATCAAGTTTAGGGAAGATATAAAATGCTGCTTTAGGTTTTACTGCTGATACACCTGGTATATCATTTAATGCCTTATAGATAAATTCTCTCTGCTCATAAATTCTTCCGCCCGGCTTGATATATTCTGTAACACTCTGGTAGCCTCCGAGAGCAGTCTGTACTATTGACTGGGCAGGTACATTTGAACATAGTCTCATATTTGAGAGCATATTTATTCCTTCGATATAATCTTTTGCGAGATCTTTGCGACCGCTTAAAATCATCCAGCCTATTCTGAAGCCGGCTATCATGTGGGATTTTGAAAGACCACTGAAAGTAACGCAGAAAAGGTCAGGGGCAAGAGAGGCGATAGAGATATGCTCTTCTCCATCCATTACAAGTCTGTCATATATTTCATCAGAGAATATGATAAGATTATTTTCTCTTGCTATCTGTACAATCTGTTCAAGGATTTCCTTTGGATAGAGTGCTCCGGTAGGATTATTTGGATTTATTATTACAATGGCTTTTGTTTTGTCTGTCACTTTAGAGCGGATATCAGCTATATCGGGATACCATTCTGACTGCTCGTCGCATATATAATGAACAACTTTGCCTCCGGCAAGGGTGGCAGTAGCAGTCCATAAAGGATAATCAGGTGAAGGTATAAGTATCTCGTCACCGTCATCGAGAAGTGCCTGCATACATAAGTTGATAAGTTCGCTTACTCCGTTGCCTGTATAGATATCGTTAATTGTTACATTTGGTATATTTTTAAGCTGTGCATACTGCATTATGGCTTTTCTTGCCGGAAAGATGCCCTTTGAATTGGAATATCCCTGTGCATCTGAAAGTCCGCTGCGCATATCTAATAATACTTCTTCGGGAGCCTCAAAGCCAAAAGGTGCAGGATTTCCGATATTAAGTTTAAGTATCTTTGAACCGGCTTCTTCCATGCGTGTGGCTTCGTCGAGTACAGGTCCTCTTACGTCATAAAGTACATTGTCTAATTTTGAAGATTTTTTAAAAGTTTTCATTTTATTTCCTTCTTTCCAATCAACAGATTTCTCTGTGTTGTTGTCTATAGTTTTGTTTATGTCTTTGTCAGTTTCTGATGGGGCAGCGGTGCGCTCCTTTGGAACATCATATCCCTGCAGCCATGCAGGACTTACATCGAGAGCCAGGGCAAGTACTGATAATATTTCATCACCAGGTGTAGTTTTTCCGTTGCAGTACTGGCTGAGGTAATTTTTTGCAAGCTTGACATTATATTTTTGGCAATAGGGTTCTGCAAGAGATAAGATATCTACCTGCTTTAGATTTTTTTCAGACATAATCTGCTGTAATCTGTCTGAAACAGACTGTTTTTTCATTGTATTCACGCCTTTCGTTAAGAAATGTAAATGAGTTCAAAAATAATGAACTTATTTAACAGGTTAAAGTATTTTTTATATAAATTTTGCTTATATTAGCACAGTGATTATAAAAAATCAAGCCGTAAGTTCTAAAAAAATGAACTTACGGCTTGTCTTATAATTCCAGTTTACTCTTTTTCTTTTTTATTTCTTCCATGTATGCTGCGGTAATTATACCTGACGGAAGTGCTATAAGTGCCATTCCGACAAGTGCTGACAGCATTGTGGTGAGGCGTCCGGCAGTTGTTACCGGGGATATATCGCCATAGCCTATGGTTGTGATTGAGATAGTTGCCCAGTACAGAGCGTCAAAAAATGTATCGAAAAGGTCTGGCTCTAACTGGAATATAAACATGGCTGATGCGGATATATATATAACTGTGAGTAAAAGTACAGCCAAAAGCTGTTTTTTTACTTTTCTCAGGACATTGGAAATTATAACCATTATCTTTGAGTATCGTATCAGCTTTAATATACGGAATATCCTGAATACTCTTAAAAGACCTATGGTTTTTGATAAAGGTAAAAATACTGACAGGAAGGGTACAATTGATAATAGGTCGATTATCGCCATTGGTGTGAATACATAGGCTATGTAAGCTTTGTAGGACTTGATTCCCATTTTATAGTCAGAGGTATAAAAGCGTACCATATAGTCAAATACAAATATAACTGCTGTGAGCATATCTATGCATTTGGTGAAAATATTGTCTGTTTTCTGCGTAAGTGGAATAAGTCCTATTACAACTGCTGTAAGCATCAGCATATCATATGCTTTGCTTGCATTGTCGTGTTCTTTTGAAACTTCTACAATCTCATAAATTCTTCTTTTAAACCGTTCTAATTTTTCCATAACAATCTCCGTTCCGTTATTCTGTAGTACAACGAAAGTCAGTACACTGGCAGGATTCTTTAAAAGATAAAGGCCAGGATGCCAAGAACTACAAGAATGACTGATAAAATTATACTTACTACAATAATAGCATTTCCGAATATATCATGTTTTTGGATAATGCCTTCGTCGGTTATAAATTCCTCTTGTTGTGATAAGTGTTTTTGCATAAAAATCACCTCCGGTACAGTATAAATAGTATACCAAAAATATGTGGTTTATTGTAGTGGAAAATAGAAAAATGTCATAAAAATATCTGATTGACAAATGACGGTGAGTATCGGATAATGATACAAATTGTTACAGAACTACAAACTATATATGGAGGTTATCGTTATGGCAAATGAAAATTCAGAATACGAATATGAGGAAACTATGGTTACACTGACAGATGAGAATGGGAATGAGAAAGATTTTTATGTTGATGAAATGTATGAAGTTAAAGGTAAACTTTATGCAGCGGTTATTCCTTCGGATGAGGATGAGATAACAGAGTATTATGTTTTCAGACTTAAAGACCTTGGAAATGACGATTATGAACTGGAAGACATCACAGACGAGGATGAGTATGATGCGGCAGCAGATGCTTATGAGGAGAAACTTGATGAGAGACTCTGGAGTCGAGTGGTAGAGGAAGAAGAATAAAATCGTGACGCAAAAAAATAGAAATAAAGACATTAACGATATATGTTTGAAAAATTAAATAAGTTCAGTCCCCAAAAGTGAATTTTAGGGGCTGAACTGTTTTTTTAATAAGTATCATTATATATAATTTTATTTTTTATAGAAGCTGCGGTTTCTTCGCTGTCAAGTGCAGCTATTATCTCACCGGCAAAATCAATACATGTACCCATTCCGCGGCTTGTAATGATATTGCCGTCTCTTACAACAGGTTTTTTCTCATATATTGCACCTGGCAATTTATCCGCATAGTCAGGATAGCAGGTTGCTTTATGACCGTTAAGTATTCCGAGGTTTGCAAGTATAGTTGGTGCGGCACATACAGCAGCAAGTAATTTTCCGGCTTCGTTAAATTCTTTGAGTTTTGCAGTGAGTGGTTCATATGCAAGCAGATTTGGCGTACCTGGAAGTCCGCCTGGAAGTATCAGCATCTCAGCCTCAGAAAAATCAGCTTCGCTAAAGAGTTTGTCTGCTTTTATGGTTACATTGTGTGAGCTTGTCACTTCGAGTGTGTCTGTTATTGAAACCATATCAATTGAGATTTTGGCACGGCGAAGCATATCTACAACTGTGAGCATTTCTACTTCTTCGTGACCTGGTGCAAGAAAAATAAGAGCTTTTGCCATTTTTTAATCCTCCTTAAATTCTCTGTGTGCAATCAGTTTACATATTGGATTGCCGAGATTGTAAAATTTTTCTTCATATTCTGTCATTACATTATTTGGTGCAGGACCGTTTTGGTGCAGGTCGAATGTATATTCATCAAGTATCCATCCTGATTCTTTTACTTCCTCTA
>JAFPDA010000044.1 GCA_017425575.1 Lachnospiraceae bacterium
ATATTAACATTATCCGAAAAAAATGCAGAGAAAGATAGGAATATGTAAATTTTTGTAATATAAGTTATTATTATGGGGACATAAGGCGATGTTATTTCGCTGTCAATTGATTATAGGGTTCGCGAAGCGGTTCATATATATTTTAAAGTGTTCTAAGCTCGGAATTATGGCGAAAACTGGTGATATTAGTGTAAAGTGTCTAATATATGTAAAAAAAGATAAAAGTATTTGTGCTATTTTGCTTGATTTTGTTTTGAGAGTGTTATATAATGTATACAACAAATTGTAAAGGAGTGGTAGTCATGAAGTATATTATTAGCGGAAAGAATATTGACGTTACAGAGGGGCTTAGATCCGCAGTCAGCGAGAAGATAGGGAAACTTGAGAGGTATTTCACTCCAGAGACTGAAATTCATGTAACACTTAGTGTAGAAAAGGAGAGACAGAAGATAGAGGTTACTATCCCTATGAAGGGTAACATTGTCAGAGCAGAACAGGTTAGTGATGACATGTACGTTTCTATTGATCTTGTTGAAGAGATTATAGAGCGTCAGCTTCGTAAATTTAAAAATAAGATTATAGACAAGCAGCAGTCAGCAGTAGGTCTCAGCAAAGCTTTTGTAGAAGAAGAGATAGCAGATGATGATGAGATTAAGATTATCCGTTCAAAGAGATTTGCAATGAAACCTATGGATCCTGAAGAAGCATGTATTCAGATGGAGCTTCTTGGACATAACTTCTATGTATTCAGAAATGCAGCTACGGACGAAGTAAATGTAGTGTATAAGAGAAAAGGAAATACATTCGGTCTTATTGAGCCTGAGTTCTAATTATAGTATATAACTTCAGTGTTGTATGGAGCTGACTATAATAAAATAGAATATATAATGTTACATATCTTTAGCGCCACAGTAAATGTGGCGCGTTTTTTACTTTATAGGAAACTTTGTCCTGTAAAGTAAAAAAATGCTCTGCATAATGCGTTAAATGGCAAAAATTTAAGTTGATAAGACGAAAATTTAATGCTATACTATAAAATGGTTTGTTTTGTAGCATAAATTAGTTATAAAAAATTAAAGAAATATAGGAGTGAAATTCATGAGTTTAATAAGTAAGATATTTGGAACACACAGTCAGCATGAAGTGAAACGAATTCTTCCAATTGTTGATAAAATTGAAGCACTTGAACCGGAATTTAAAAAACTGACTGATGATGAACTCAAAGCAAAGACACCAGAATTTAAGGAGAGGCTTGAAAAAGGGGAGACTTTGGATGATCTGCTTCCAGAAGCATATGCAACAGTGAGAGAGGCATCATCACGAGTTCTTGGTATGCGTCATTACCGTGTACAGCTTATAGGTGGTGTTATATTACATCAGGGTCGTATTACAGAGATGCGTACTGGTGAAGGTAAGACTCTTGTATCAACTCTTCCGGCATATTTGAATGCACTTGAGGGCAAGGGTGTGCACGTTGTTACTGTAAATGACTATCTTGCAAAGCGTGATGCTGAGTGGATGGGACAGGTACATGAATTCCTTGGTCTTAAAGTCGGAGTTATTCTCAATAATCTCAACAATGATGAGAGAAGAGAGGCATATAACTGTGACATAACATATGCTACAAATAATGAATTAGGTTTTGACTACCTTCGTGATAACATGGTTGTATATAAAGAAGATCTTGTACAGAGACCACTTAATTATGCTATTATCGATGAGGTTGACTCGGTTCTTATCGATGAGGCTCGTACTCCACTTATTATTTCAGGACAGAGTGGTAAATCTACAAAACTTTATGAAGCCTGTGATATATTTGTAAAACAGCTTACAAAAGGTACAGCAAAAGAGCTTTCTAAGATGGATATCCTCATGAATGAAGAGGAAGAAGAGACAGGTGATTATGTTGTAGATGAGAAGGACAAGAACGTAAACCTGACAGCAGAAGGTGTGAGAAAGGCAGAGAGATTCTTCCAGGTTAAGAACCTTGCTGATCCGGATAATCTTGAACTTCAGCACAATATAAACCTTGCACTTCGTGCACATTCTCTTATGTTCAGAGATAAAGATTATGTGGTAAATGACGATGAAGTACTTATCGTAGATGAGTTTACCGGACGTATAATGCCGGGACGCCGTTTCTCAGATGGTCTTCATCAGGCTATAGAAGCAAAAGAGCATGTAAAGGTTAAGAGAGAGAGCAAGACTCTTGCTACAATTACATTCCAGAACTTCTTTAACAAATATAATAAGAAATCAGGTATGACAGGTACTGCTCTTACAGAGGAAAAAGAGTTCCGTGATATTTACGGAATGGATGTAGTAGAGGTTCCTACAAATCTTCCTGTACAGCGTATAGATTACAATGATGTGGTTTATAAGACACAGGAAGAAAAGTATAATGCAGTAGTAGCTGATATTGAGGCGGCTCATGCAAAAGGACAGCCTGTACTTGTTGGTACTATAAATATTGATACATCAGAGTACCTCAGTGAGAAGCTTAAGAAAAAAGGTATTCCACATAAGGTATTGAATGCCAAATTCCATGAGCTTGAGGCTGAGATTGTTGCAGATGCCGGACAGATGGGAGCGGTTACAATCGCAACAAATATGGCAGGTCGTGGTACAGATATCAAGCTTGGCGAGGGCGTAAAGGAAATCGGTGGTCTTAAAATCATCGGAACAGAGCGTCATGAGTCACGTCGAATTGATAACCAGTTGAGAGGCCGTGCCGGTCGTCAGGGAGACCCGGGAGAATCAAGATTTTACATTTCTATTGAAGATAATCTCTTACGTCTCTTTGGTCAGGAGAAGCTTATGACTATCTTCTCAGCAATGCCTGATGGAGAACAGTTAGAGCATAAGATGCTTTCAAGCGCCATAGAAAGTGCTCAGAAGAGAATTGAGAGCAATAACTTTGGTATCAGAAAGAACCTTCTTGAGTTCGACAGAGTAAACAACGAGCAGAGAGAAGTTATATACAAAGAGCGACGCAAGGTTCTCGATGGTGAGAATATGCGCGACACTATCTACAAGATGATAACAGATGTTGTAGAGCATTGTGTAAATTCTGTAATAAGCGATGACACATCATCAGAAGAATGGGATATACATGAACTTAATAATATTCTTATTCCTATAATACCTATTAAGAAGATTAAGTTTACAGAAGAAGAGCTTAAGAAGATAACAAAGGCAGAGCTTATTCAGCAGCTTAAAGAGGAGGCTGTAAAGGTATACGAAGCTAAAGAGGCAGAGTTCCCTGATGCAGACCAGATTCGTGAAGTTGAGAGAATTCTTCTCCTTAAGATTATTGATAGAAAATGGATGGATCACATTGATGATATGGACCAGCTCCGTCAGGGAATCGGTCTTCAGGCATATGGTCAGAGAGATCCGGTTGTAGAGTACAAATTTGCAGGATTTGACATGTTTGACTCAATGATAGACGCTATAACAGAAGAGACTGTAAAGGCTCTTACACATATTCAGATAGAGCAGAAAGTAGAGCGTGAGCAGGTAGCCAAGGTTACCGGAACAAACAAAGATGAGACTGCGCCGGCTGCTCCAAAGAGAAGAGAGGGCAAAAAGGTTCAGCCAAATGATCCATGCCCATGTGGAAGCGGCAAAAAATATAAATTATGTTGTGGTAAGAAAATCTGATAGTTAATGTTAGGAAGTTGAATGATGGTTGAGTTTGATAATATTAAAGCTATTTTAGCAAAATACGAAGAACCACTTGAAGAAATGGCTGTCTCGCTTGATATACAAAACAAGCGGGACAGAATAGAAGAGCTTGACAGGACTATGGAAGAACCGGGATTTTGGGATAATCCGGAGAAATCTACTCTTGTAGTGCAGGAAAGCAAGAGCTTAAAAGATGTTATCGAGAGATATGAGAAGCTTTTAGGCGACAGAGAAGACATGCTTGTGCTGATAGAGATATCTGAGGAGGAAAACGATGCAGAGTCTCTGCCGGATATAGAGGAGTCTTTAAAGATTTTTGAAGAAGAATATGAAAATCTTAGAATAGAAACACTTTTAAGTGGGGATTATGACAGAGACAACGCTATACTTACACTGCATGCCGGAGCCGGTGGAACAGAGAGCTGTGACTGGGCAAGTATGTTATGCAGAATGTATCAGCGCTGGGCTGAAAAAAGAGGATTTCAAGTGGAGATGCTTGATTTCCTTGATGGAGATGAAGCTGGTTACAAAACAGTTACACTGCAGATAAATGGTGAGAATGCATATGGCTACCTTAAGTCAGAGCATGGAGTTCACAGACTTGTACGAATATCGCCTTTCAATGCTGCAGGAAAGAGACAGACTTCCTTTGTATCATGTGATGTTATGCCGGATATAGAGGATGATATAGATATAGAAATTGCTCCTGATGATATACGCATTGATACTTACCGTTCAAGCGGAGCAGGTGGTCAGCATATCAATAAGACATCTTCAGCTATAAAAATCACACATTATCCTACAGGGATAGTTGTGCAATGTCAGAATGAGCGTTCACAGCATATGAATAAAGATAAAGCTATGCAGATGCTCAAAGCAAAGCTGTATATGCTTAAGCAGCAGGAACAGCTTGAAAAGGCAAGTGGTATAAGAGGCGAAGTAAAGGACAATGGCTGGGGAAGTCAGATACGTTCATATGTAATGCAGCCTTACACTATGGTAAAAGACCATAGGACAAGTCAGGAAGTAAGTAATGTTCAGGGTGTAATGGATGGAAATATAGATCCATTTATAAATGCATATCTTGCATGGATAAATAATGCATCATAAGATAAAGCTATACAGCATGGAGGAATAAAATGATAAATGTAGGAATTTTAGGTTATGGAACTGTAGGTTCAGGTGTATTTGATATATTGAGAGACAACAGTGAAATTATTGGAAAAAGAGCAGGCAAGGACATAAAAGTAAAATACGTTCTTGATTTAAGAGATTTTCCGGGAGATCCTGTTGAGGATGTGCTTGTACATGATTTTTCAGCTATTGAGAATGATGATGATGTGCAGATAGTTGTTGAGACTATGGGTGGTCTTCATCCTGCTTATGAGTTTGTTAAGGCAAGTCTTGAAAAAGGAAAAAGTGTATGTACATCAAATAAAGCACTTGTTGCTGCATTTGGAACAGAGCTTATCGCAATTGCAAAAGAAAAGAATGTAAACTTCCTTTTTGAGGCAAGTGTAGGTGGCGGTATTCCTATTATACGTCCGCTTCAGACATCTCTTGCACCAGATGAGATTGAGCAGATTTCCGGTATCCTTAACGGAACAACTAACTATATACTTACAGAGATGACAGAGAAGGGGTCTGATTTTGATTCGGTGCTTAAAGATGCACAGGATAAGGGATATGCAGAGAAAGATCCTACAGCCGATATCGAAGGTCATGATGCATGCCGTAAGATAGCAATTCTTACATCACTTGCATATGGAAGACAGCTTGACTTTGAAGATATATATACAGAGGGAATCACAAAGATTACAGATAGAGACATTAACTATGCTAAGAAAATGGGAGCAAAGGTGAAAATCTTTGGTTCAAGCAAAAAGACAGGTGATAAAGTAAGTGCAATGGTTGCACCAAAGCTTATCACAGCAGACCACCCGCTTTACAGTGTAGATGGAGTATTCAACGCCATTCTTGTAAAAGGAAACATGGTTGGAGATGTAATGTTCTATGGTCAGGGTGCAGGAAAGCTTGCGACAGCAAGTGCCGTAGTTTCTGACATTATGGAAGCAGCCAAACACACAGGCATAAATATAAATGTAATATGGGAAGCTGATAAACTTTCACTTATGCCTATCGGTGATGTTGAGTCCAAATTCTTTGTGAGAGTAAAAGGCTCAAAGAGTGAGAATGAGCAGAAAGTTGCAGATGCATTTGGAAAAGTTACACCTGTTGATGCAGGATACGAGGACGAGTATGCATTTGTTACAGAAGTAATCACAGAGTCAGC
>JAFPDA010000045.1 GCA_017425575.1 Lachnospiraceae bacterium
CTTTCTTTGTAGCAACACTACCGTCTCCACATGAAAACTATGTCCAAACATATCACATGGTCTTACTCTCTCAAGCTTATACCCTCTCTCACAAAGATACTTAAGGTCCCTTGCAAGTGTTGCCGGGTCACAGCTTACATACACTATCTTTTCAGGCTGCATATTTATAACAGTATTCAAAAGCTTTTCATCACAGCCTTTTCTTGGCGGATCAAGTGTTACAACATCTGCTTTAAGCTCTCCGCCACTTTTATCATACTGTTCTGGCACTACTTCCTCTGCTGCCCCTGTGAAGAACTCTGCATTTGTTATTCCATTTATTCTGGCATTGTTTTTGGCATCCTCTATCGCCTGTGGCACTATCTCTACACCACATACCTTTGCTGCTTTCTCTGCAAGAAAAAGAGAGATAGTTCCTATTCCACAGTACATATCCCATACTACTTCGCCACCTTTTAAATCAGCAAATTCCAGTGCTGTATCATAGAGCTTTTTAGTCTGAACCGGATTAACCTGATAAAATGAAAGCGGTGATATCTGATATTTGATGTCTCCTATATAATCAGTAATATAAGGATTTCCATAAAGCACAGTCACTTCATTTCCAAGTATTACATTTGTTTTCTGTGTATTAACATTAAAGCTTATACTTGATATTTTTACTTTAAATTCTTCAAGATTGCATTCTATGAGCTTTTTCACAAGTGCTTCACCAGCCTTAAGTTTCTTTGTATTCACCACAAGGCATACCATTAGTTCTCCAGTTGTATTGCCAACTCTTGTGATAATATGACGCACTGTGCCTGTATGATTTAGCTCATCATATGCTTTTATACCATTTTCCTCCATCCATTCCAGCACAGCAGCTACTATCACCTTATTGCATTCGTGCTGTATAACACAGTCTGTCTGTGCTATTATACTGTGGGTTCTTCCCGCATAAAATCCGGCTACAAGCTCCCCATCTTTATTGTATCCAACGGGGAACTGTGCCTTGTTCCTATAATGGTATGGCTCTTCCATGCCGATTATAGGTTCCATAGGAACTTCTTCAAAACCACCGATTCTTCTGATACAATTTTCTACCTTGTCCTGTTTCCACTCAAGCTGGCGCTGATATTTACAGTGCTGAAGCTGGCACCCTCCACACTGTCTTGCCACCTCACACGAAGGAGTCTGTCTCCACTCTGAAGGCTCTATTATATCAATAATTCTTGCATATCCGTAATTTTTCTTTGTCTTTATAACTTTTACCTTTACTTTATCTCCAATCAGGGCATCTTTTATAAAAAGAGTATATCCATGTACCTTTCCAATGCCTTCTCCATCTGTGCCAAGGTCTTCTATATCAAGTATTATCTCATCATTTTTTCTGCATACCATCTGGGAATCATCTGTCTTTTTTATCTTCTTTGCCATATTTGCCTAATTTTCCTTTCTTTATAAGCATCAATCAATTATCCTATGACTAAAGTCACAGGTGTTCTTGACATATCTAATAAAATAATCCGCCCAAAACATAAAGCGGTTGCATAAAAATAAAAACATGTTTTATTTTATGCAACCGCCTCATTCTTATCTTATTGATTGCTTTTGCGTTTTTTGGCACAACCAGCGCTCTGTCTTATATTTGAATCCACAAAACGATTATAGCCAAGCCACTCTGTATTAGCCTGCGCCTTATCATAAATCTCTGTCATTGTCTCAAGTCTTGCATCTGCATTATCTGCAAAGTTTAAAGCCATAGCCTCAGCTATTGCAGGTTTTTTAGGTGAACCATACTCAAGCTCTCCGTGATGTGAAAGGATACAATGTCTCAACTCTGTAGCAAGAACCTTTGGAAATCCCTCTATCTCTTTCACGCTGTTTCCAATAAGCTCTGCTCCGATAAATATATGTCCCAGCAACTGACCGTCATCAGTGTACTCATTTACCGGAAATTCTGACAACTCATAGACTTTTCCTATATCATGGAAAATTGCTGCTGTAATTAACAAATCACGATCAAGTATAGGATAATTTGCTGCCATAAAATCACACATCTTGGCAACAGCAAGTGTATGTTGTAACAATCCACCCTTAAATCCATGGTGTACTGATTTAGCTGCTGAATGAATCTTAAACGCTTCAACAAACTCTCTGTTATCAATATAATAACTCTCTGTAAGTTTTTTCAAATGAGGTTCTCTAATAGTTGCTATAATATTTCTAAGTTCTGCATACATCTCGTCAATATTATATTTAGATACAGGAATATAATCATCAAGCAGATATTCTCCCTCCTGTGCTCTGCGGACACGGTTTATATTTACCTGATTTTTTCCCTGAAAAGATGTAACTATTCCATCAACAGCTATAAACTCCATGCTGTCAAATTCTTCTATCGCATTGGTAAGATCCCATATCTTGGCATCTATCTCTCCGGTTTTATCCTGAAGAATAAGCGAATAATATGTTTTTCCCGCCTTTGTCTTAAGAACACTTTTTGTTTTACATAAATAAACTCCGTAAAACTTATTTCCTTCTTTATACTCTTCAATATATGTCATAATTTCTTTTTGTGAAAATAATTATCACAAAATTCCTTTCTACGTGTATTACAATTTCATAACTGCCTTAATAGATTTGATAACCTTATCTGCCTCATATGGTTTTACTATAAAATCCGAAGCTCCTGCTGTAATAGCGTCAACTACTTTCTCCTGATATCCAATTGAAGAACACATAATAATATTGGCATTATGATCGTATCCCCTTATCGCTCTTACAGCCGAAATACCATCCAGCTTAGGCATTGTTATATCCATTATAACCAAATCCGGTGAATTTATTTTGTATTTATTGATAGCATCTTCACCATCACTTGCTTCAATAAATTCAAACTCATATTTAGATTCATTAAGTATTTTTTTCAAAGACATTCTCACAAATGCAGCATCATCAACTAAAAGAACTTTCATCTAAAAACCTCCTGTATATGCGACTTTATATTCTTTTCCCGTTACTCTAAAGTAAAAAACACTTTTCCTTATCATTAATAATACCATATTTATAAATACATCACAAGGTATTATCAAATATGATTTGTATAACTTTTACGTAACTTTTCAAGTGCATTTTTTTCTATTCTTGATACATAAGAACGTGAAATACCATATTTCTGTGCTATTTCTCTCTGGGTAAACTCTTTATTTCCATTAAGACCATACCGCATAGTAATTATATCTTTCTCACGTTTCGAAAGACTCTTTTCCATTATGGCTGCAAGCATGGATATATTATGCTCCATATTGAGTCTGTCAGCTACGTCCTCATCCTCATATTCTATTATATCTATTAAATTTATTTCATTACCTTCACGGTCAGAACCTATAGAGTCATACAGATAAACATCTCTTGCCGACTTTTTCTCACTTCTTAACATCATAAGAAGTTCATTCTCTATGCATCTGGCACAATAAGTTGCCAGTTTTATCTGTTTATCTTCCCTAAAACTATCTATCCCTTTTATAAGACCTATGGTTCCAATAGACACGAGATCATCCATTTCCTTACCAAGTGCATTATATTTTCTGGCAATATATGCCACAAGCCTCAAGTTCTTTTCTATAAGCAGGTTACGTGCCTCCAGGTCTCCCGCCTGACATCTTTTGATGCATTCCTTTTCTTCTGTGGTACTTAATGGTTTTGGAAAAGACTGCATCTAAAGGCACCTCAAACTAATCTCTTTATATTCTATGCCAAAATGCCATTTCAGGTGCTATTCCTATCTAAATAATATGCCAGACTGAAAGTTGATTAATTATTCTCCTGCAATCTCTGCAACTTTATCCTGCAGAACCTTAGGTAAAAACGGCTTCTTAATATATCCCAGTGCTCCTGTTTTTCTTGCAAGTTCGTCTATATCTTCATCCTCAGATGCAGTCAGATATAACACTGGAATATTGCTGATGGAATCATCTGCTTTTATCTTTTCAATAGTCTCTGTTCCACTCATTCCCGGCATACTTATGTCAAGAAGTACAAGTCCTATACTGTCTCCTTCACTTTTAAGTATCTCTAAACATTTCTCTCCTGACTCTGCCTTTATTACAGAATATGCCTTCTGTTTAAGTATCACCTCTGCGAGTTTCAAATTCATATTGTCATCATCTACAACAAGTATATTCTTATCCATATTCCCCTCTTTTCTATGCTGCTCTTAATATATTATCAGATCTGCCAAAGCAACATTAAAAACAAACCCGAATTCTTCAACATTTATGTCAGTAGTCATCTATAATTCCTTGCTGATTTAACCAACTGCTTTAGCTGTCTCATATGCTTCTTTGTAACTTATAACTTTGTTTACATATGACTTACAGTATGATGGAACAACACTTCCTGCTCTTCTCACTGCACCACTTCCCGCATTGTACGCTGCAAGAGCAAGTCTTACATCACCATTAAACTCTTCAAGTTTCTGTGATATACACTTAGCGCCTCCAAGTATATTCTGTCTCGGATCATATGGATCCTTAACTCCCAGCTCACTCGCTGTTGCAGGCATAAGCTGCATAATTCCCATAGCTCCTGAACCAGACAATGATTTAGGATCAAAATCAGACTCCGCCTTGGCAATTCCCTTCAAAAGACTTTCAGATACATTATATTTTATTGCCGCTTCCTTAAAATAACTGTCATACTTTGTTGTCTTCATAGAATCAGCAGTTTCTGTAACTTTATCTGATACAGAATACTTCACCGTCTTATCTGTAGTTTTATCTGCAATATCGACATATCTTACTTCTGCCCCTGTTACAGGATCTTTATACAGATTATCCGCAGAGCCTCCAACGTTAGCTGTTACAGTTCCTGTCTCAGGTGCAGTATCTTTTCTCCCACTAACCTCTATTTTCTGCTGCTGGCTTTCCAAAGATTCATGAAAACTTGTTATTGTAGTACGATTACCTGTCTCTCCAGAACAATTATGTAATGGTTTTATGTTAAGACCTGAAATTCCACTTATCATCTGTGCCTTTTTCCTCCCCAAAAAGTTTGCCAAGTGTATAACTGCTATCTACGGTCATAGTATTCTGCTTTTTTATATGTATATTTTCACATATGGCTTTTTCCGGCTCACAGTATGCACTATTGTCATTTACAATATTATATTTTAAATTCACCTGTAAAAGCCTTGCATTCTCTACATCCCTGATATCCAGTTCTAAATAATCAGCTTTTTTACAGGGTACTGTCTTTGCCCTTTTTGCACGCCTAATTTTCATACAAACAGTACCCCCTTCTTCACATAGATATCTTTATTGTATCACCTTTAGTTCAACCTGTCTACTACCACTGCTTTTTGAACATGACATTAAGACTCAAAATATCTTATAATTCGGAATTGCGGTTCCAAGCAATATATGCTCCATATAATCATGTAAAAATATCATTGGGCATGACAGCATAAACCACATATTTGAATACAAAAGACATATCTGTCCTTTAAAATTATACTGTTCCCCTGAATAATCCCACACGCCCAGATGCATATATCTGTTTACAACCATTCCAAATATAAATTCTACAATTGTTATCATAATTCCACAAAAAAGCATCTGACTTATTATAGACGCATTATCACCTAAAATATTTTCAATAACACTAACCAGAATAAAACACAGTCCTCCTGCAAACAACATTGATATATGCGAATATCCTCTGTATAAAATCTCAATGCCACAATACAAAAATCCACCAGTCATAAACATAATAATATATGCCTGTATCGTATTCATTACCTTCTCCATTTCAAAGAAATTTTAGATATCTTCTATTATCTTCTCTTTAATAAAAAATATTCGTAACGGTTCAGAGTTCTATAAAACAGACGTTCTGCAACTTAGAGTTCTTGACAGTTTTCTATAAAATAAAAAATCACTATACAACAAATGATATAGTGATTTTTTATTGCCTTTATATCAACTGTTACTTACACTCACCCCTTCAAGTGCTCTGTACTCTTTAACAGCCTTTTCAAGCTTGGATATAAAGTTTTCATACATCTGCAGCATCTGCTCATGATGTACTTTTATGTAATTTCCATCCTCTTCTTTTCCTGCTTTTTCCATTGAAGCTGCAAGTGTTGACAGTTCTGTGAGACCTATCGTCGAAGATGTACTTTTAAGTGCATGTGCGTGAATACCATAATTATAGTAATCATTACTATTATATGTCTCTGTAAGACTTTTTCTCATAATATCTACATTTTCAAGATAAAATTCTATATTCTGCAATACCCCTTCTATTCCGGTAGGTGAATAAAGCATAGCCTGATCCTTATCTATACATTCCGGAATAAGATCATTTATACTCTTAACAACCGGATCATTTTCCATCTCATCTTCTGTGTCATCAACTATTTTTATCATATCTTTCGGCAGCCACTGCTGAATAGCCGCCTCAAGCCTTCTGCCAGATATAGGTTTTGACAGATAATCAGAAAATCCATAATCAAAATACATTTCTCTTGCACCGGAAACTGCATTTGCTGTAAGCGCAATTATAGGAATTCCCTCTGCAAGTCTCTCTTCTTTGATACACTTAAGTGTCTCCACTCCGTCCATCTCTGGCATCATATGGTCTAAGAGCACAAGATTATATGACTTTCTCCTTAACATTTCTAAACATTCCTTACCTGATTTAACTGTATCTATCTTGATATCTACGGGCTGTAATAACCCCCTTACCACTGCAAGATTCATGGAATTGTCATCAACCACAAGAATCCTTGCATCAGGAGCAGAAAAGCTCTTATGGTACTCATCCCTGCTGTCTATGCTCTGCTCAAATCTTTCTTTGAAGTCTCCCATAGGTGCTCTGTCACGAATTTCCTGTTTCAGCAAAACTGTAAACTTAGAGCCTTTTCCAAGCTTGCTTTCAACACTGATACTTCCCTGCATTAAATCAAGTATCCTCTTGGTTATCGCCATTCCAAGTCCTGTTCCTTCTACCATGCGGTTTTTCTTCTGGTTAAATCTCTCAAAATTCCCAAAAAGCTTACCCAAATCTTCTTCTGAAATTCCCTGGCCTGTATCTTTTACCTCTATACAAAGTTCAACATTCTTGGAATCAACTTCTTCAAAGCTGATTTTAAGACAAACTTCTCCCATATCTGTATATTTTACAGCGTTTGTAAGTATATTGGTTATAACCTGACGTACTCTTACCTCATCTCCATACAGAACATTTGGAATATTCTGGTCTATATCAAGTTTGAAATTTAATTTCTTCTGTTCAGCCTTTGGTCTTATCATATTTGTCAAATCATTCACAACAGAACTAAGCTGATATTCAACAAGTACAAGTTCCATCTTTCCGGACTCAATCTTCGAAAAATCAAGAATATCATTTATAAGAGACAGAAGCATATTTCCTGAACTTTCAATATTTGTAGCATACTCCTTGACTTTACGGTCTTCCGTCTCACGAAGAATCATCTCATTCATACCAAGTATTGCATTTATAGGAGTTCTTATTTCATGTGACATATTAGACAAAAAGTCTGATTTACTTTTAGTCGCACTTCTTGCTTCTGCACATTTAACAGATACCACTCGCAGCATATCGTCAAGACTCTGTTCCTGTTCTTTAGACCTTCGGCTGCGAATATTTATATCATAACAGAAACATTTCAGTAAAAAACAGCCCCCCAGAACAATTAAATAAAAAAGTATAACTTCTGAATGTCTCGGACGACCTGACATACCTGGAAAACCAACTATCAGAAATAACGTAAACTGTATTAATATAAATTTTTCCAGATAAGAAAACAAACTGCTTTCAAGATACACCAGCGTTACAAAAATAGGTACTGCAAGAACAAGCATATATATGTGTGTATCATTTGTCTCAAACCCCAGAATCATAGCTGTTATTATCATAAGTGCTATGACAAACTTGGCATGCAGTATATTATTTACCGCTTTTGCCTTTGTCATTCTGTCAAGAACTATGATTGTTATTACAAAATAAACAATTACCATCGCTTCAAACAAATCTGAAGTCTCATGTTCAATAAAACTTGCAAGAATAGATATAACTGCCAGAAATATGTATACTATCCACCCCACATACTTTGCATTATCATCCCTTTTCTCCATGTTAAAGTGTCACTCCCTTCGGAACTACAAGATGTAATCCTTTCTTAACTATATGTGCCTCCCATTCTGTCTCATTTCCAACAATTTCACCGTCCTGATTTACAGAAAAGAAGCCTCCATCTTTTCTTCTTATTCTTATGTGTTTACTCTGTCCAAATTTGGATATTTTATTCAGATAATTATAATCCTTTTTAATAAGGCCATTCATAATAGGCAGACTTGAAAATCCCGTCTTAGAAAACACAACCCTGTAATTTGCAACTCCATCAACTACCGAAGCATTATCCCAGAAAGTCAACTCTCCTCCAAGAACCTTTCCATTACCAAAACATAATTCCGTTATCTCACCTTCATATTTACCACTGTCCAGTTCAATAAAAAAGTCCTTGTTTTTTGACACAAACATGGCATATAAAATAGATGTTACATAAGGGACAGTTTCACCAAGTACACCAAGCAGTCTTAAATCATCAAATTTCTTAACAGATGCTAAATCCATCCCCAAAGATAATGTGTTCAGCATAACACCATTGGTGCTTTTAATATAGTCTACATCTATTATATCACCGTTTATAAGTTCCTCTATATCATGAAATCTTGCCTCATCCTTATCAAACATCTTAAGAAAATCATTTGTGAGTCCACATGGAAAAAATGCAATCTCTGCATCATCAAGCTTTTCAAATCCATTGAGCATATTTCTCATGGTCCCCGAACCGCCACAGCAATAAAATCTCAATTTTTCATTTTCAAATATATCCTGAATCTCTTTTACAAGCTCTGTCTCATGTCCTTTATATCTTGTACTGAAAACAAAATAATTAAGACCTTCTATTCTTGAAAGCTTAAGTCTCAAATCATCCGCAAAAGCCCCTTTTCCCGCATATGGATTAACAATAAAAATATGTATCATTTTATCCCTCCGTATTAACATATCCGGTTAAATCCTACTTAATATTATAATACAATATTATCGGACATAAAGCAACCAAGCTGTTTGCCAATCCATATAAACTGTGCTATATTGTAGAAAAACAGCATTGTAGCAAGTTGTTCAGAAAGGAAGCTTAGTGTGCAAAGCGTCACAAATAGCTTTGATGGAGCGAAACGCTCCGGAATGGAGATTATTATGACTAATTTTGAAAGAGACCTTGATACATTAAAAAACTGGATAAATAACAGCAATAATATTGTATTTTTCGGTGGTGCAGGAGTTTCTACTGAAAGTGGTATTCCCGACTTTCGAAGCGTGGACGGACTTTATCATCAAAAGTATGACTATCCGCCTGAAACAATACTCAGCCACTCTTTTTTCCAGAGAAATACTAAAGAGTTTTTCAATTTCTACAGAGATAAAATGATCTGTACAAAGGCAGCTCCAAATATAACACATACAAAACTTGCAGAACTTGAAAAGGAAGGCAAATTAAAAGCTGTTGTAACCCAGAATATAGACGGGCTGCATCAGGCTGGCGGAAGCAATACTGTATATGAACTCCATGGTTCAATACACAGAAATTACTGTACCAGATGTCATAAATTTTATGGACTTTCTTCAATAACAGCGTCACGTGGTGTTCCACTCTGCGAATGTGGTGGTATAATAAAACCTGATGTTGTCCTTTATGAAGAAGGACTTGATGACAATAC